>DAII01000021.1:6074-20199 GCA_002496065.1 Methanobrevibacter sp. UBA586 | reverse complement strand
CTGTTAATATTTTTTAGATTTTAACTAATTATATAAGGTACTTTAACATAATGTTAATTATAATAAAGAAATTTTAAGGTTATTAGAATGAGAGGCGGAGAAGCAATAATTGAGTCCCTAAAAAAAATGGGCGTTGAAGTAATCTTCGGTTATCCTGGAGGTCAGCTTATACCATTTTATGATATGTTATATGATGCAGATATGCACCATATGCTAGTTAGACATGAACAATGCGCAGCTCATGCAGCAGATGGATATGCAAGAGCATCAGGTAAAGTCGGTGTGTGTTTGGCAACTTCAGGACCTGGTGCAACAAATCTTGTAACTGGAATAGCTACTGCATTTATGGACTCCTCTCCAATTTTAGCTATTACTGGGCAGGTACCATCTGTTTTAATTGGAAATGATGCGTTTCAGGAAGCAGATATTGTTGGTATAACCATGCCGATAACAAAGCACAGTTATCAAGTAAGCGATCCTGATTTGATACCATCCACAATTAAGACCAGTTTTGAATTAGCAAAGACTGGAAGGCCAGGTCCTGTTTTAATCGATGTTCCAAAAGAGGTTCAGGAAGGAGAATTAAGCAAGTTCGAAGATACATTGATTAGAACTCCAGGTTATAATCCGACCATTAAAGGTAACATTAAGCAAATTAAAAAAGCACGTGAACTTATAGAACAATCAAACAAACCACTTATATTGGCAGGTAGTGGTGTATTGATAGCAAATGCAACTGAGGAGTTAAATACTCTTGCAAAATTAATCAATGCTCCTGTAATGACTTCCTTGTTGGGTAAAGGTGTTATTGATGAAACTGATGATTATTCCTTAGGTATGCTTGGAATGCACGGAAGAAAAGTTGCAAATGACTCTGTAAATGAAAGTGATTTGTTAATAGCTATCGGAACCAGATTTTCAGATAGAACCACCGGAAAGATAGCTGATTTTGCACCTGATGCAAAGATTATCCATATTGATATTGACCCTGCAGAAATAGGTAAGAATGTAGAAACCGATTTGCCGATTGTAGGTGATGCTAAAAATATCTTATCTTCACTTATTAAAGTTTTAGGAGGATATTCACCAAGTGACATATCCAAAGAATGGATTAACACTTTAAAAGCTCAAAAGATGGAGAAATATCCAAGAATTAGCTATGATGATGTACCGTTAAAACCACAAACAGTAATGAAGGAAATTGGTGCGGCCATTAATGAAGATACAATAGTAACCACTGATGTTGGCCAAAACCAAATGTGGGCGGCACATTTCCTAGACATTCATAAGCCACGTAAATTTATTNNCCTCTGGAGGACTTGGAACCATGGGATTCGGTCTTCCGTCAGCTATTGGAGCTAAGGTGGCCTGTCCGGAAGATCCTGTTGTTTCCATAAGTGGTGACGGTGGATTTTTAATGGTCTGTCAGGAATTGGCTACCATCAAACAGTATGATACTCCAGTTATTGTAACAATATTGGAAAATAGAACTCTTGGAATGGTTTATCAATGGCAAAACCTGTTGTATAATGAAAGATACTGCCAAACCACATTAAATGAGTCTCCTGACTTTGTAAAACTTGCAGAAAGTTTCGGACTTAACGCTGAGAGAATTACAAAACCTGGAGAAACAGAAGAGGCAGTTAAAAAAGCGGTTAAAGATAACGAACCAATTGTATTAGATATAATTGTTGATAAGGACGAGTGTTTACCAATGGTTCCGCCAGGTGCAGGAATTAACGAAATGTTAGGTGACTATAAACTTGAAAAGGACATATAGGTGAGTTAAATGGATGAGCATGTAATAAGTACACTTGTAGAGGACAAACCGGGAGTATTGCAGAAAGTAGCTGGCCTATTTACAAGAAGAAGCTTTAACATTGATAGCATTACCGTTGGTGAATCCGAAGTTGATGGTCTTGCTCGGATGGTAATTGTTGTAAAGGGAGACCAACAAACCTTGGAACAAGTAACAAAGCAATTAAATAAACTTGTAGATGTAATTAAAATAAAAGACATTACTGGAATGTCTGTTCAAAGAGAATTATGTCTCATTAAAGTAAATATTCCTAATGATAAAGCTAGATCAGAGATTATACAATATGTAAATATTTTTAGAGCAAAAATTGTTGATGTCTGTGAGCATACTTTAATCATAGAGATTACAGGAGATAGACAAAAGCTGGATGCTTTCATCAAACTTTTAAAAGGCTATGGGATTAAAAGGATTTCCCGTACTNNGTGGATCACAATAATACGGAGGTTATAAAAATGATGTTAGATGAAATTTTAGCACATAATGAAGAATTTGTAAAAGACTATGAAGGAGAAGAACTTTCTCACCACCCACAAAAGAAATTAGCAATCCTAACCTGTATGGACTGCAGATTGACAGGATTTTTAGAACCAGCTCTCGGTATTGAAAGAGGAGATGCAAAAATCATTAAAAATGCTGGAAACACCATTGTAGGTTNNTTCTCTCTTGGAGCAGAAGAAGTTATGGTAGTAGGTCATACTGAATGTGGTATGGCTGGAAGTGATCCAGAAGTGCTTAAACAAAAAATGATTGATGGTGGAATCGATGAAGCCGAAATCGAAAAAGTAGATTTAAAAGCTTGGAGTGGAGTTTTCGATGACGAAAAAGAAAATGTTATTGAAACCGTTGAAGCTATTAGAAACCACCCACTTATACCAAAAAGCGTTCCTATTCACGGGGTAATGTTAGATATAGTTTCTGGTGAACTTGAAGTTGTTGTAGATGACAGATAATCATTCTACATCTTTTTTTTATTTTTTAAATGCTTTTTTAAAGTGTTATTTATACTTGTTTTTTTAATATTTCCATTAGTTTTATAAAGTTCTAATTTCATATATAAAAATTGATATATTATATATCGTTATTTTTATTAAATTATTAAAAAAGGAGACTTTAATATGAAAATGTATTATGATGCAGATGTTGAAACTGACGCTCTTGAAGGTAAAACAATTGCGGTTATTGGATATGGAAGTCAAGGTAGAGCACAATCCAGAAACATGGCAGACAGTGGAGCAGATGTTATTATTGGTGTAAGAGAAGGCGGAAAATCTTGGGATTTAGCTAATGAAGATGGCCTGACTGTAATGTCCATTGAAGATGCAGCTGAAAAAGCTGATATCATTCACATTTTACTTCCTGATGAAATTCAAGAAAAAGTCTACAATGAACAGATTGCACCTTATGTTAAAAGTGGAAATACAATTTCATTCTCCCATGGTTACAACATTCACTTTGACTTAATCAAACCTGGCGAAGATGTAAACATAGTCATGTTCGCACCAAAAGGCCCTGGATCAATGGTAAGAAGAACATACGAAGAAGGATTTGGAATTCCTGGTTTAGTTGCTGTAGAACAAGATGCAACTGGAGATGCTTTACAAATTGCATTAGGTATGGCAAAAGACACTGGTCTTACCAAAGCAGGTGTTTTAGAAACTACTTTCAAAGAAGAAACTGAAACAGATCTATTCGGTGAACAAGCAGTTCTCTGTGGTGGAATTACCGAGTTAATCAACTCAGGTTTCCAAACTTTAGTGGAAGCAGGATATCAACCTGAAATTGCATACTTCGAAACATGTCATGAAGTAAAACTTATCGTAGATTTAATCTACGAAAAAGGATTTGAAGGAATGTGGAAAGATGTAAGTAACACTGCTGAATACGGTGGATTAACCAGAAGAGAAACCGTTATCACTCAAGAAGCTAAAGATGGTATGAAAAAGGTATTACAAGATATCCAAGACGGTACCTTCAAAAAACAATGGGCTGATGAAAACGCAACTGATGGTGCAAACCTCAAAGAAATGAGAGATGCAGAAAGTCAGGAAACCATCGAAGTTGTTGGAACCAGACTTAGAAAAGCTTGTGGATTACAAAAGGATGATTAAATAAATTTTTAATCATTTTTAACTTTTTTTTTAACTAATATTTCTTATTTATTTAATACAAATTCAAATAGCTAATTTTAAAAAGTATTACCTTTATATATATTTATCATGTTTATAGGAATGGATCATGGAACAACAGGTATTTCCTTTTGCATAATGTCCAGTGACGGGGAAGTTTTGGATGTTTTTAAAATAGGCAGAGAAGAAAGCAAACAAGGAAAGGTATCTGCTGTAGAGGAATTATCTAAAAGAGTAGACTTGAACGATGTAAATTTAATAGCTATTACCTATGCTATGGGGGATGGAATAAACAAGATTCTCCCGATTGACAAGGTGGAAGACAGAGGTATTCTCTCCATCAACGGTGCAGGGAAGGTTACTGGTGGTGGAACATCTGTTTTTTCAGAAATTGAGTCAATAGGCATGCCTGCCATTATGATTCCTGGACTTCATAAGAATTCTGATTCTCTTGACGAAATGTTTAGGGCAGCATATTCTCATCAGGCAAGTCCAGAAAAGGTCAGCATATGTTATAACGCATATGAGGAAACCGGCTGGAAAAACATGATTGTGGCAGATCTCAGTTCTAATAGTGTGGATATCCTAATAGAGGACTCTAAAATTAGGGGAGCTATGGATGCATGTGTTGGTGCTATGGGTATCGTTCATGGGCCATTAGATTTAGAAATGATTCGTGAGATTGATGAGAACAAAAGAACAGCCAACGAATGTTTTTCACATGCAGGAGCAATTAAAATTGCAGGCATAGGTGGAAAGGTAGCTAATATGCGTGAAGAGCTTTATAAAAGATATGCTGATGGCGATGAAATGGCTATTTTGGCTATTGATACTTTAATCATGACAGTAGCTATGGAAATTGCGGGATTGATAGCTATTGCAGATAATGAGATTGAGGGCATAGTTCTTACAGGGTCTTTAGGGTCTACAAAGGAACCATTTGACTTTGAAGAAAAACTTAACAAATATTTAAAAAACAAGCATCCGATTAAAATAATTTCTAAAGAATCTGGAGCTATTGGAGCTGCACAGATAGCTTTAGATGTTTATAATGGTAAAAAAAGTATTTTGGGAATTCCAGTTGAATTTTAATTTTCATCTAAGATGATAAAATTCACTTCTCCACCTTTTAATGTTTGTAGGGCACCATCTTCTTTTTCAATAACAGAATTTAAGTAGTTATCAATCGCAATAAGGGTCCCTGAATACTCTATATCATTTCTAACTCCTACTATAACTTTCTTTCCTTTAAATGCTAAAAATTGTTCATTTACATTAAATTCATTGTTATCCATTCTGTTCAATCCTAAAAATATTTATTTATAATATTATTTATTGCATTATAACATATATAAATTAACTTTTATGTTTATATATGTTTGTATATATTAAAACGAATAAATAATAGTTTATACAAACTAATAATAAATGAGGTATTATTATGGCTATTAATCCATTAGAAAGTAATTTAGAAGCTATTACAAGAACTATTGCACACTTGAAAAAATCAGGTTGTAATGATGAAAAAAAATTAAATGAATTAAGGGAAGAAAGAGATAGAATATTAAACGATTTGAAAATAATCTAATCTTCCAACCATTTTTTTACAATCTCTTTATCTCCTGTCTGATCTATTTTCAGTGGAGTTAATGTTGTTTTATGTTCATTTATAAGAGTATTTCCATCAGTTCCCTTTTCTGGAAAGTCACACAATTTTCCTGCTATCCAGTAATATGGTTTTCCACGTGGATCTAGACGGGTTTGAATTATTGGCATATACATTCTTTCTCCAAGACCTACAACTTCAAACCTATCGTTTACAGGATTATCAGGTATATTTAAATTTAATAAATCGCAACCTTCAGGCATTCCTTTTTTTAAAACATGTTTTACAAGTTTCCTGAGCATCTTTTTAGCAAAGGTAAAATCAACCTCTACCTCTCCGTTTTCAAATTTGATGTCGTCCCGTGTTACGGATTGTGAAATGGCTATTGTTGGAATGCCAAAACTGGCGACTTCAATTGCAGCTCCAATCGTACCTGATGTTGTAAGTTCAGATTTTCCAATGTTGAATCCTGTGTTTATTCCGGATATCATTATGTCAGGTTTCTCATCCATTATTTCAAACAGTCCCATTGTTACCGCATCTGTAGGTGTTCCGTTAACTGCATATCCTGGAGAACCATCTCTTAAACGTGTTTTATTTATTCTAAGTGGTTCAAATAGTGTTAATGCATGTCCAATTCCACTTTGCTGTATTTCAGGGGCAACAACTGTAACATCACATAAATCTTCTATTGCTTCCTTTGCAGCAAAGATACCTGTTGCATTTATTCCATCATCGTTACTTATTAAAGCTTTCATGGTATTATTTAGCTGATTATTAATAAAGTATTTTTTTATAATTCTTTTTAATAAAAAACTTTAATACTAATTATTTTTAAATATTTAAATGAAATAAATTTATTTTTTTAAAAAAAGGTGGAATCTTGGAAAAACCACAACTGATTAATTTTATAGCTAAAGTAATGGAGGAATCTGGTTTTAAGGTTTATAAAAACTTTAAAACTTCACAGAATGTTATTGATATCTATGCGGTTCTTCCCACTAATTTTGGAGACTTTGGTGTCGTTGTGGAATGTAATAATTATGATAAAGATTTTCCGGTAAGTATTGAAACAATCAAGCACATGGAAAATGTGGCCGATAGTATTAAGGCTTCCAAGATAGTTATTGTTTCATCTTCTTTCTTCACTGATCAGGCCATAAACTATGCCCTTAAAAAAAATGTAAAGCTGGTTGACAGAAATGACCTTCTTAGCCTAGTCAAAAGACATCAAAAGCAGAGTGCTTCTCAGGAGGACGTTGAAGATGAGGATGACTACTATTATCGTGATAATGGATATTCCGATGATTCTTACTATGATGATGAGCCTTATGGTTATCAGCAAGATGATTATTATGATGAAGGGTATCAACAGGATAGCTATTATCAAAGCGAACCCTACTATGATGATTACCACTATGAAGAGTATGACTACTATGATGATGGGGATTATGATTACAACTATGACTATGATGATTATATGATGAGCCAAAGGGAGAGCAACCCTGTTGTTTATCAAAGTTCCCTTTACAGGCAGGATTATGAGGTTGAAGAAGGATATGGCATAGGCTCCAGAATTTCCGAATTTCTGGAAAACATCCTGAATAGAAGAAATAAAAATGTTCCACAATCCTCTTTGGGATCACAGATGTATTATAACCAACAACCTTCCAGAAACTTTTTTGAGGTAATTAGGCCTTATTTGGGCAATTCAGTAGTTTTGATAGCTCTGGTGGTTGTTATAACTTACATAATATCATTTATTGGTGGTTCAATATTGAAAGTGGATCATGGAATAATCAGTGGATTCCAAATCTTCTTTGCATTGGTATTATCATTTGGATTCACATTCCTTTTTGCTGAGAGAAACAGAAACTTCTTAATTCGTGGAACAGTAGTATTTTTTATTTCCNNTGATTATTCTAATAATCTTAATTTTGATTTAAAAAGTAATTTTTAGCTATTTTATGCAAATAGCTTTATTTTTCCATGCTAAAATGATTAATATTGCTCCCAACAGGTAGAATATCCAAATCATTATATCTGTAGGGCCTGTTTCAATCCAAATCAAGGTATGCCCAAGAATTATGGAGTATATTGCGATTCCCACTCCCTTCAAAGATTTTGCTATTATGTTCATTATAGCCAGAAATAGTCCTATGAATATCATCTGAATGGTCAATCCGCCAATTCCAAAATCAAGGTATGCAGGTCCAAATATTGAAGATGTCAGACATACGTTATATCCAAGTACATAATTTCCGATAAATGTTCTGGGACTTCCGGAGGAGAAAATCATTGACAGAATATGTCCATTTGTTGTACCTTTAAGAGGAATGATTCTTTCAAAGACTTCTAATGTAAAGCCAAATCTATAAAATATTAATTCTATGGGATTAAGCATCCAATGCTGATTGGCTATTGATTGGGATGCGATATATCCTATCAATATTCCTCCAATAAGGATTAAAACTATAAATATGATTCCTATTTTCCTGTTTATCTTTTTAAGGTAGTAAAGTGTTATAAATGCACTTCCAAGAACGCCCAATACTGAGGTTCCNNCATACCCGTTCAATCCATAAACAACTGCTCCTATCAAAACAAGAACTAGATATTTCTTTTTGTAATGATATGCTAGCAGAATGTTCATGAAAGGTAAGAACAGGATATAGGATACCCTCCAAATCATTGTAGTTGCATTTGACTTTAAAACACTATCAAACAGAGGTATTCCTCCCATAAAAACCAAGTTCAGGCATTGCAATAGGATTGAAAATACAACGATTCCCACAAGAACCTTTTCACCTAGCAGGTGTTTAAGTTCAAAAGGCTTCACCAAGATTTTCTTTTTAATGATTATAGTGGCTATTAGGAAAATTATAACGCAATAAATCACAATTGAAATAACCGATGGATCTAATGGATCTTCAAACCTGTAATTCAGAGATCCGATATAACCCATTATTAAAAATACGATTATTGCAAGTGCAACAATCCATGGTGAGAAAAAATCTATTTTTTTAAATTCCATTCAATCACCTTACAATTCCTTGGCTGAAATAGTTAGGTTTCCTCCAAAATTAGGCATTGCAGCTACATGAGTGTGAACATAGCTTGCAAGGGTATTTCTTTCCATGAATCCGTCTTGGTTATCATAAGAGCCCTTTCCACGAAGTATTTTAAAAGCTAACTTATTGCTGATGTTATTTTTATCAACCAAAACTTTTGAATAGTGGAATTCATGCCCGTTTATCACATCTCCTTTTTTGGAAATGATGTTGTCCTCCTGAACTTGGGTTATTGTGTACTTAAGGGCCTGCACACGATCGGTGAGGACAGATTTGTATGGATATACATTAACCATTTTATCGTCATGGATGGAATTCATAAGATACATTAAACCACCACACTCGGCAAATATTGGCCTATCGTTCAAATGGAGTTGTTTAATGTCTTGAAGCATGGTTTTATTGTTTGCAAGTTCCTTTGAGAACAGTTCAGGATATCCNNCAATGTATAGTCCGTCAACATCAGGCAAGTTTTCATCATTTAAAGGGGAAAAATATTCAATTTTAGCGTTATTAGCTTCTAATGATTCAATATTTTCCTTATAATAAAAATTGAAAACCTCATCAAAGGCTACTCCAATTTTCACTGGTTGTTTATTGAGTTTATTCCATATTGGCTCAAGATTTGAGTTAATTTTTGGAGCACTTTTCATAATTTCAACAAGTCTGTCAAGGTCAATGGACTCCTTTATAATTTTAGCCCAGTTGTCAATATGATTCAATGAATTTTTCTTTTCAACTGCCGGAACAAGGCCCAAGTGACGTTGGGTAATGGATATTTTATCGTCACGCTTGATTCCGCCGATTACCTCAACCCCTGTTATCTCTTCAATGGAACGCTTGGTTTTGAGGTAATGTTTTTTATCTTTTACCTTATTTAATATGACTCCTGCAATGTTTATTTCCTTATCCAGTTCCCTAAATCCGATAACAAGAGCAGCAGCACTTTTAGTAAGGCTTCTGCTATTTATTATTAAAATCACCGGTGCATCAAGGGCCTTTGCAACTGATGCAGTACTTCCAATATCATTTATGGGATCAATTCCTTCATAAAGGCCTCTTACACCNNAACAGCCATGTCCTTGCCCTTCATGGCCTTATTATAGGAATCTCTGATTTGTGAAGGTTTCATAAAAAAAGAATCAAGATTTCTTGATGTGTTGCCTGTAGCCAATGTATGGTAGGAAGGATCGATATAATCAGGTCCAACTTTAAATGGTTGAACATTGTACTTTTCACTTAGTGCCTTCATAATTCCAGTTGAAAGCGTAGTCTTTCCAACAGCACTTCCGGTTCCAGCTAATATAACTCGCATATTATTTCAGTATTAATATAATAATATATATAATTTTATAAACAGTATTGTGAAATTCATTCAATCAATTTCATGGATTTGATTTATTAAGTGCAAAATGCTATTATAATGTCTTAATCGTGTTCATGTGAGTGCAATAACAGACAACTGATAAAATCGGTACTGCCATGTGTTCATGTTTGATGAAAAATAATTATAAAAATGTGATTGGGCTAGTGATTGCAGTTTCACCTCTCGATGGAATCAATTTAAAAATTCTTAAATATGGTGAGGACTATTGATATTGGTGGTTATTGTGTTGCATGACTTGTTTGAATTAAATGCAAAAGCATATTTTAGAAACATTTTTTTACAAATAGATAAGTTTTAGGATTTTTATTTAGAAGGAATTTTACAAAAGTTATTTTTTCACAATGTTTACATAATTTATAAAAAGTTTGAATGTTTTAATATTGTTATAAATATTTATATAAAAGAATAATATAATATTAAGTGATAAAGCTATGCTTTATCAATTATTATTAATGGGGGAAAATAATGAATAAAAAGATATTTGCATTATTCATTTTAATTTGTGCTTTATCTGTATCTGCAGTTTCTGCAGAGGATGGTGGTTCATTTAGTGATCTCAATAGTACTATTGTATCGGCGACAGATAGTGTGGATTTAAGTACGGATTATGTAAGGAATAGTGCTGATTCTATTAACGCAATAAACATTTCTAAGGATATTACTATTAATGGTAACGGAAAAACCATTAACGGTGATAATAAAGGGCCAATATTTACTATTGACAAGAATGCAACAGTAACTATCAATGACCTAATATTTATTAACGGTAAAGGGGATTATGGTGGAGCAATAGCTAATTATGGTACTTTGATTTTANNGAAACTACAGTAGATGGATGTACTTTCGAAAACAATGCAGCAAAATATTATGGTGGAGCTATTAGTGCTCAAGGTACCAGCTTAACTGTTACCAACACCACACTTAAAGGAAATACTGCTGCTCAGAAAGGTGGTGCTGTTTACAGTACAACCAACTTAACAATCGATAATTGTGTTTTAGACAATAACAATATAACAACTCGTGGTACAGGTAGCGGGTTCTATGATTTTGGTGGAGCTGCTGTTTATTCAGCTGCTGGAACTAATACTAAAATCTCAAATTCCACTGTAAGTAATCATATTACTGATTATAAAAATGGTGACCTTATTGTAGGTGCCGTTACTTCTTATGGAAATCTTATTGTAGCAAACACTAATTTCACTAACAACTCTGGTCGTTGGGGTGGAGCTCTAAGTTCCTCATACGATAATAATAACAATAAATACAATACCACTATAACCGGTTGTAATTTCTACAACAACTATGCAATATATGGTGGTGGTGTATGGAATGTTGGAAATAATATAACAGTATCCGAATCTAACTTTATTAATAATAGTGCAGTTGGAAAAGGAGACATGAGCCCTAACAATAATAATGGTGGAGCTATGTGTATTTATGATAATGCATCAGCTTCTGTTAGTGATTGTAAATTCATTAACAACTCTGCTCATTATGGTGGAGCTATTAAAGTAGGGGAAAACAATGGATTCACTATTGATGGTTGTTACTTTGAAAACAACTCTGCTCAGGCTAATGGTGGTGCAATTGAAAGTACTTCTGGACTTACAAGTTCTTATAAAAATACTTTAAATATTGAAAATACTTCATTTGTCAACAACAAAGCTAATGATAATGGTGGAGCTATTTGGACTATCTTTGAAACTACAGTAGATGGATGTCAATTTGAAAACAACACTGCAACCAATGGTGGTGCAATTAACACTGGTAAATATACTGATGTTGCTAACTCTGAATTTGTAGACAATACTGCATCTAATGGTAGTGCTATTTACAGCCACCCAGATGCTGCTGTATTGAAATTAGAAAATGTAACAAGTAATAAGAAAAACAGTTTCTACGATAATGGTACTTACATTGACGATAATGTTACCTACATTACTGAAACCATTTTAAACAACATTTCAACTTCAATTTTCGATAATGTAACTGTAACTGGTAATGTAACTCCTAACGCAAACGGTAATGTAACCGTTACTATTGGGGATGTTGTAAAAAACACTACTGTTGTTAACGGTACTTTCCAAGTAGACATGGGAAAATTCGATGCTGGTAATTACACTATTACTGCAGTATTTGATAAAAACGGCCCATACTTAGCTTCCGAAGGAGCTGCTTTATTAACTGTAGCTAAAGGAAATACTACTGTTGAAGTGGTTGATGTTCCTAAACTTTCTGTTGGTGAATCTGGTAATATTACTGCTGTTNNGTTGTTAAAGATATTAACGGTGATGTGATTGCTAATATTACTGTTCCGTTTAATGCTACTGAAGCTGGTAATTTAACTGTTCCTGTTGAATATGATGGTAATAATAATTATGAAGCTTCCTCTGCTGTTGCTAATGTGACTGTAGCTAAAGGAAATACTACTGTTGAAGTGATTAAAGTTCCAGAACTTGCTGTTAGTGAGTCTGGTAATATTACTGCTGTTNNGTTGTTAAAGATATTAACGGTAATGTGATTGATACTATTACTGTTCCGTTTAATGCTACTGAAGCTGGCGAATTCAATGTTACTGTCAGTTTTGATGGTAATAATAATTATGAGGCTTCCTCTGCTGTTGCTAAAGTTGAAGTAGTTAACCTTACATACATTTTAACCTCAACTGATGTTGTAAAATACTTCAAAAACGGTACTCAATATACTGTAAAAGTCACCAGTTGTACAGGAAACCCATCAACAAATAAATCTGTAGTTGTTTCTCTTGATGGTAAAAACTTCAAAGATCTTAAGTACACAATTGTCACTGATGAAAATGGTGTAGCTGTCTTGCCTATTAATTTAGCACCAGGTAATTATAACATTACCGCAACTTTCGATGATCAAGAAGTTAAAAACACAATTACTGTTTTACCTATGACCTACTCTTTATCTGCTGATGATATTGACATGGAATATAAGGACGGTACAGAATATGCTGTAACCCTTGTTGATGCTGACAATAATCCTGTAGCTGGTAAAAATGTTACTTTAACCATCAAAAGTCCTAAATGGAAAAAACCTGCAACTTACATCAGATTAACTGATGAAAACGGTGTTGCAACATTACCTATTAACTTAGGTATTGGTAAATGGACTATTCAAATAACAGATCCTGCAAGCGGTGCAAAAACAACTGCTACCGTTACCGTAACTAAAGCAATCAGTTAATTAAAAAACTTATTTGTTAATTAGAGATTTATTCTCTAATTTTTTTATTTTTTTTTGAATAATAATTATTTGTAAAACCCGTAGGGGTCTTTTTTTAAAAATTCTTATGATTAGATTTATATTATCACCAAATAAGATATATAAATCATGTTTTAGTGAAAGAATAATGTTAAAAAAGAGATAACATATTAATTTTATTAATTTGTGCTTTTCAATCTTTTCAATGTTCCTGCAGATGATAATGATGATGCATCTTTCACAAATCTTGATTATGGGATTTATTTTGCGGGATGAGTTGGATTTAAGTAGCAATCCTGTCAGATAGATAGCTGCCCTATCAGCTAATAGTTATTTATTCAGATATTGTTATCAACAGTAATGATGATGTTATTGGTGGTAGCAGTGGAAACATATTCTCCATTGAACAAGACATATCTCTAACAATCAATGATGTAACTTTTGGCAACAGTTATGCCTTCGGTACTTTAACAGGTACTTTACGATGGCTATGATGGAGATTTCCACTTTTGGTACTTTGATATTAAACAACACAGCTACTATCTTGGCAGTACGATTACATCTTCAAACTATGTAATTCGCAATAGTTCCATGGCATTGGGGTGTTTTGCCAATTGAGTTGTTATAATGATAAATATTTCTCCTCATGAGCCAAAGGCAATTTGACCATATTGGAGATATTGTAAATCTCTCCTGACAATGTTGTCAAATATTATAGAAACAACACCCAATACACAGTTAAAGTTTTGGACGGTCAAGGTAACTTCATTGTCATTGAATTTGTTACAGTAGGTCTCACCACCAATAGCTTTAAAGACTTGAAATATACTGTCGTTACAGATGAATGGTGGGGATAGTTTGCCAATTAATTTAATTCAGGAGATTATT
>DAII01000021.1:5795-6038 GCA_002496065.1 Methanobrevibacter sp. UBA586 | reverse complement strand
CATAGTTAGCTATTATCATTTTAATTTAAATAAATTTATTATCAGTTTAATTAATAGTATTTTTATTTATTTTAGTCCCATTTTGCATTTTCATCTTATTGTTATCCTTAAGTCTATATCATCTACTACAAAATTAATTGTTGAGTTAATTTTAGAAACAATAATATTAAATAAAATATAAATAATTATAATGGGATTTAATATGCGCATTGCAAAGGGAACTATTAAAAAATATTCAAGAGA
>DAII01000021.1:5106-5740 GCA_002496065.1 Methanobrevibacter sp. UBA586 | reverse complement strand
TGGTGAGAATGTTTTAATCCTTTCTGAAAAGGATAAGGATTTGCTTGAAGACAATAATGATCAATTGGCTGCTTTGGAAATAGCAGATTATATTTATAACACTGAAATTAATTCTTTGATGGAAGAACTTGCTGAAAAGGAACAGCATATTAATAGACTTAGTGATGTTTCCAATAATCCTGAATACGTTCACCTAAAGATTCAATACACTGACTTAAAAGCAGAATATGATAGTTTGCTTAATTCTCATTCTGATTTCAACGAAAAATTTTTAGAAATGCAGGATAATTTAAAATCCTTTGAGGATGTTATAGAACATTTAAAAACATCCAACGAAATTCTTGAACAGGAAAATAAAGTAGCTCTCTCTGACAATCAAACATTAAAAGAAGAAAATATTAATTTGGCAAAGGAATGTGAAAATTCCAACAATCTAATTGATAACCTTAAAAAGTTCAACTCCGAAATTCAAAAGGAATATGATGATGTTTTTGAAAAATATGGAAACCTAATATCTGAAAACACCAACTTCATTGGAAAATACGATGAAGTCAATAGGAAGGTGGAAATCTGCAATGACAAGATATTTGAACTTACACAGTTTAATGAAAATCTCTCCAGTGAACATGAACAA
>DAII01000021.1:0-5048 GCA_002496065.1 Methanobrevibacter sp. UBA586 | reverse complement strand
ATATCTGAGGAATACGATAATCTTTATAGGAATTATGATTATGCTGTTTCTGAGAATAAAACATTAAAAGAAGAATATAACATTCTTCTTAATAAAAATGAACAACTTACAACTAATTTTAACAATTTAAAAACTAGTTCCATTCAGCATGATCAGGAACAGGAAGAGAAATATAATAATCTTCTTGAAGATAACAAATCCCTTTTGAAAAAGTTTGATGAACTCACTAAAATTGTTCAAAGCAATGAAGAGGAATTTGATAGGTTAAACGGAAATATCAAATCCATTAAAAAGAGCAGAAAAAAGGTTAATAAAAAATATGATGCTCTTAAAGAGGAAAATCAAAATCTGACATTTGAATTGAAGACTGCTGAAAATGAGAACAGCCTTTTGAAAAATAAATTGGCTGATTTTGAAAATACAATAAATAAAAGAAATGAAGAGTTCACTGCAGAAATGGATAAACTTACAAAACAGTATGGTGAATCCATTGATAAAATAGAATACTTTGAAAACATCAATTCAAAACTTTTGAAAGAAAACGAAAAGGTTATTGCAAACTTTGAAAAAATAAAAGAGGATACCAACCAGCTCAATGAGAGGTATGATTTGGCAATCTCAGAGGTTAAAAGCCTGACTCATTCCAACAAGCAGCTTATTAATGAAAATGAGGAATATCAAAATAAGATTAAAGATATTCTTAATAGATATGAGGAATTGTCTGATAACTACGATAACTTAAAAAATGTAGAAAATAAGTATAATATTCTTTTAGATGAATATAATAGCTTAAATAATAAATTTGAAGAAATTATTGCTGATAAAAAACATAATGATTATTTAGCTCTTAGATATAAAAAATTTATNNATATATTAGATTCAGAGTGAATCTTCATCTTCGTAATCTGGTTCTTGATACCAGCGTTTGAGTCCAGGTAAAAATCCTGTTGTGATTCCGGTTGCTTCAGTTTCTCTTAAATTAGGATTTTTTGCCATCATCTCTTTTGATTTTCTTACAATCATTTCATTAAGAGTTATATCTGGTTCTGTAAATTCTCCATCTTTAAAACAGTCAATACAATAATCCATATTGGAACTACCATCCTTGTTTGTTCCGTAATCTTTTTTTCCCATTGGTCTGCCACAAGAATTACAAAATCCCATTTTTACACCTCTAAAAAATAAAAAATAGTAGGGAGTTAACCCTAGTCTTTGTCGTTTACTTCTACTTGCTCGTCTTCGTCCAATGCAAGTCTCATGTTATCTGGATCAGGTGGGAAGTGAGCGAGGAAGTCTTGTGCAGATCTTCTTACATCTCTGGAACCGATAATGTATCTTCCTGCAATAATGATGTCTGCACCTTTTTNNCAAGAGCTTCTTCTACATTATCTGGAGTAATTCCTCCAGCCACTGCTACTAATCCGTCGTTGATGAGACCTTTGATGGCTTTTATGTTACCCCATGCGGATAAGTCACTGGTGTCTTCACCTTTTTCAGCAAGGTAGGTTTCAAGATCCACATTTCTGTGTAACAATACTATGTCTGGTTTTAAGTCATCAGGAAGTGCAATTAATTTTTCTTCAAAGTCATCTACATTCATCATGTCTAATATGGAGTAGTTACCTTGTTTTTGGGTTTCTTGGATCNNNNAGCTACTGCATCTGCGGTTTCGTCAGCTGCCATTTTAACTTCTACACGTCCAACATCTAAGGTTTTCAAGTCAGCAATGATAAATGCATCAGGACGTAATGCTCTGATTTTTGAAACGACTCCAACACCGAATTTTTTAACGAGTGGAGTTCCTGCTTCAAGAAGTACTCTTTCTTTATCAGGAAGATCATTGATAATTCTTTCCATAACATCTAAATTGTCTAAGTCAAGAGCAACTTGTAAGTAAGGTGGAGACCAAAGTTTTTGTACTCTGAAGCCCATAATTGGATGAGTTCCACGGTCTTTTTCAGCAAGTACCTTGTCGATTGATGGGTAACCTTCCATAGCTCTTCTAATAGCTAATTTGGTTGCACCATAGTTGTATTGATAGATTTTCCTGTAATCTTTAGCAGCAGGGTGTATGAACACACTTACATTGATTACAATGTCTTCAACAATTTCTTTTGGAATGTATCCTTCTTCAACAGCATCTGCAACTGCTCTTCCTACTGCAGTTTGTGCTGGTCCGAATACTTTACTTGCACCGTCTAAATCTTCTACAGTTACTTTAGGAATAATTAAAGTAGCTGGTTTGGTCATTAAGTTTGGTCTAATTACAGTGGTTAAAGGAGTGTGTCCTACGGATAAATTGGATAATCCGTTAGCAAATGCTTGTCCTGCTGGACCTTCCTTATCACCAATGATTAAATCGATGTGAGCTAATTCGTCACCGTCTCCAATGAGAGCTTCTCCTATATTGTACATTAAGTTTCCTCCATAAATATAATAACATTTTTTATTTTAGTTTTTATTGATATATAAAAATTATTGGAAGTTAATTCTTCTTGAAATATCCTTAGGTAATGGTAATCCTCTGTAAGGCATTCCTTTGGTTGCCTCTTTAACTGTTCCAATTAATTCTTCAACAGTCATGTCAACTTTTTCACCTGTTTCACGAACTGTGACTGTAAGGTTACCTGATTCCATTTCATTGTCCCCAACAACAAATGTGTAAGGAATCCATTCGGTAGCTGCATTTCTTATTTTCTTACCTACACTTTCATCTCTATCGTCTACGTCAACACGAATGTCTGCGGCAAATATTTTATCGGCCAGTTCATTGGCGAATTCTTTGTGAGCCTCTCCAACAGTTATTACTCTAACTTGAATAGGGCTTAACCAGGTTGGTAGCATTGGTGCCTTTTCATCAAGTTCGATAGCGGTTTTTTCAAGCAAGCTACAGATGACTCTTTCAATACTTCCGGTTGGACTGCAGTGAAGAATGGTTGGATTGTGTTCCTCTCCGTCTTCTCCAAGATAGGTAATGTCAAATCTTTTACCACTTTCAACATCAATTTGAACGGTAGGGTTTTCAATTGGTCTGCCGAGATAGTCAATGGCAGCAAAGTCTACTTTACAAACCCAGTAGTGTTTTCTTTCAGGTAAAATTTCAAGCAAAACAGGTTTTCCGATTTTTTTACCTATACTGTACATCCATTCCTTATTTTCATCGAAAAAGTCTTGGGTAGCTCTGAAGATTACTTCGTAGTTAACTCCAAGGTCTACACCGGTTTGTATACACATGTCAGTTTGTTTTGAAAACTCTTCTAAAGATGCAGGAACATCTGCACAGAAACTGTGGAAATCAGGCATGGTAAATGCTCTTAATCTTTTAAGCCCTACAACTTCTCCTTTTTTCTCAAAACGGAAACTGTAAGTTGAAAGTTCGTATAGTTTTGCAGGTAAGTTTTTCCAAGTTAGGAATGAATCAGCCATTACTCTAAATGCACCGAAACAACATGCAAACCTAAGCATTAGGTTCTTTTTGGTATCGGTTTTGTATTGTCTTTCACCGAATTTGGCTGCATGAGTATTAATTGCTTCATTTTCCAAGTCATAGAAAATAGGGGTTTCAATTGGCATTGCTCCTTGATCCACTACCAAATTGTAAACGTAATCAGAAAGTAAATCTCTTACAAGACGTCCTTTAGGGAACCATTTAAGGTCCCTNNGGTTACCAACATCAGATGCGATTTCATAGTCACAAAGCTCTTTTTCTCTCATTAACTTGACATGTGGAGGTTCTCCTTCATCAGATGACCCTTCACCGAGTTCATACTGTACAAGTTTTTTAAACTGTGAATTTTCAAATTCAAATCCTTCGATATCCAATATTTCATCACCATCGAGAATGGACCAGCTGGAAGGTTTTTTCTCTTCGGTTTCTTCCTCTTCTTCCTCTTCAATGGTAATGGTTCTTGAAAGTTCGCTTAACGGATGTCCCTTACAGGAGATTTCAAATGCCTTATACCATCCGAAAGGTACTCTCTTAACTTCCAATTCCTCATCTAAAAGGGCCTGTTCAGCATCTTCCAAAATTTTGACAGCTACTTTTGGAGATCCAAGGGAAGAGGACAGGTGAGCATATGGGTATAAAACAATGTTTTCAGCTTTAACCTGTTCATTAGCTTTTTTAACTTCTTTAACTAAGTTTCTAACAATTGCATCCGGATTTTTTTCATCATCCTTCTCAACAGCAGTAAAAACAACTAAGGATTCATCAAAAGCACCAGATTTTTTTGCTTCTTCAATTTCCTCAGCTACTGGAGTTTTATTCTTTACATTATAATTTAAATAATCAGAATGAATAAGTAAAATTCTCATTAATAATCACCATAAATAAATATAGTATGTTTAATTTTTGTTATTTATATTATATAATATTTTTATAGGACTTAATTAATAATATTATTAATCTTAAGTGGGTGATTTTCATGAAAATTTATGGCATTTCAGGCAGTCCAAGACATCAGACAACCGAATACGTTTTAAATCAGGCATTGGATTCCTTAACTAAAGAAGGCTTTGAGGTGGAACTGTTCAGCTGTGCAGGCAAATCCATAGCTCCCTGTCAGCATTGCGATTATTGCCTGACTCATAAAGAGTGTATAAACAAGGACGACATGACTGAAGTTTATAAGGGTCTTAAAGAGGCTGATGGCCTTATCTTTGCAAGTCCTCTGCACTCTGGAGGCGTAAGTTCGAATATGGTAGCTATTTTTGAAAGAACTAGGGCTTTGGAAGCGGTGGATTTGAATTTGCTTCGTGGAAAAATAGGTATGAGCATTGCCGTTGGAGGTGACCGTGACGGCGGCCAGTCACAGGCCCATCTGGAAATCATAAGCTACTATATGATTCATGGAATAATTCCTGTAAGTGGAGGAGGATTTGGAGCAAATTTAGGTGCTTCCTTCTGGTCACAGGACTCCTTGGATAAAATTAAAGAAGACAAGTACGGTTTTGAATCGCTTGAAAGAACACTTAAGGAATTCAAAGACTTTTTAGTTAAAATAAGACCAACCATGGAATAAATTAATTAATGCTATTCATTTTTCTTT
>DAII01000020.1:20473-27158 GCA_002496065.1 Methanobrevibacter sp. UBA586 | reverse complement strand
TCTTTCTTAACATTTTCAATTGTAGAATCCAATTTATCTAATCTTACCTTGTTTACTGCATGTTCTGCACTTACTTTTGTTAGGTTGTCACTCAATATCGCATTAATGTCCAATTGTTCATAATATTTTTTAGTACTCTTTTCCAATGCATCACTTAAATCTAATTTAATATCTTTAAGTTCTTTAACCTCTTTCTTAAGATTTGGGATAATAGTACCAGTCAAATATGTCAACTCTTCTGACTGTTTAGCAATTCTTTCATCTTTAAGCACATCAGCACTTTTAACATCCTCATTTGAAGCCTCTACAACTTCATCTTCAGATGTATTTTCAATATTTACGTCTTTATCAGCTTCTGATATCTTTTCGTTCAACATTAGACCACCATTTCTATTAATCTACTGTAATAAGTTCAACTACATATATAATAAAATATTTTTATTTGATTTAATATAAATAAGTTTGTTAGCCTAGGGTTTAAATGTATATAACCTATGATTAATTATGACAATTGCTCATGATTAAATACTAAAATTAATAGATATATTGAACATTGTTTTTACTAAATTCTTGGAGATACTATGGATTATTTTGAAAGACTAGAACACGATACAAAAATATTATATGACATAGCTAATCAAGCAAGAGCTAAAGGATTGGATGTTGAAACAAAAACTGAAGTTCCACTTGCAAAGGACTTAGCTGAAAGAGTAGAAGGGCTTGTTGGTCCTAAAAATGTTGCTAAACGTATAAAAGAATTAGAGGTAGACATAAGCAGAGAAGAAGTTGCATTTGAAATCGCAGCAGAAATTGCATCAGGAAAATTCGAATTGGTAGAGGAGGACAAGGCAGACTACAATCAGGAACAAAGGTGCGATCAAGGTTTAAGAACAGCACTAGCTATTCTAACAGAAGGAGTTGTAGCCGCTCCCCTAGAAGGTATTTCACAAGTAAAAATTAAGGAGAATTTTGATAAGTCCAAATACATTGCAGTATACTTTGCAGGACCTATCAGAAGTGCAGGAGGTACAGCAGCAGCACTTGCAGTACTCTTGGGAGATAAAATCAAACACGCAATCGGAATCAGTGATTTCAAACCTATTGACGATGAAATCGAAAGATATGTGGAAGAAGTGGAGCTTTACGAATCAGAAGTTACAAACCTCCAATATTCCCCAACACCTGAAGAGGTAAGGTTTGCTGCAAATCACATACCTGTAGAGGTTACAGGAGAGCAAACCGATGCCGTGGAAGTTTCACACAGGGATCTAGAAAGGGTAGAGACCAACAATATCCGTGGAGGAGCTCTTCTTGCGATGATTGAGGGCGTTGTTCAAAAATCCAAAAAGANNAAAGCTTAAGCTTGATGGTTGGGATTGGCTTGCAGAATATTCCAAACCAAAAAATGATGAAAAGAATGGAGAAAAGGATAAGGACAAAGTCGATATCGTAACCGAACCAAAATATATTCAAGATATTATTGGAGGAAGACCTGTTCTGGGATATCCTTCAGAAAAGGGAGGATTCCGTTTAAGATACGGCAGATCAAGAAATACTGGACTTGCAGCAATGGGAGTTCATCCTGCCACAATGACATTACTTGATTTTTTAGCCGTAGGGACACAACTTAAAATCGAACATCCAGGAAAGGGTAACTGTGTAGTTCCTGTGGATTCCATTGAAGGACCCATTGTAAAACTTAAAAACGGTAGTGTGGTTAAGGTTGATACAATAGCTAAAGCTAAAGAATATAAAAATAAAATAAGTGAAATTCTCTTTTTAGGAGATATGTTGGTTGCTTTTGGTGAGTTTTTAAGAAATAACCAACCATTACTTGAATCTGGATGGTGTGAAGAGTGGTGGACCAACATCCTAATTGAAAAAGGTGTAGGAGACGAACTTGATTTGGTGAGACTTGAAAAGGGAGATTTAACTGCAAAGGAAGCATTTGAAATATCCAAAGAATATGAAGTTCCATTACATCCAGTTTATACCTATTGCTACAATGATGTGACAATAGAGGATTTAAATTTAGTTATTGAACTGCTCCTTGAAAACAGAGATAGCTATAGCGATGAAAATGGTTTGGAAATACCATTGGACTACAGAAAAAGAGTATTGGAGATTATTGGTCTTCCACACCTTGTAGAAGATGGAAAAATAATCATCGCTCCAGATGATGCCTACGCATTGATAAACACATTGACTGAAAAACTAGAATCAGCAGATTCCACTATTGAAGCCTTAAACAACATCACAGATATTGAAATAAAAAACAAGGCTCCAGTATATATTGGAACTCGTGTGGGAAGACCTGAAAAATCAAAGGAAAGACTTATGAGGCCCGCTCCACACAGCCTATTCCCTATTGGAAATTATGGTGGAAGCAGAAGACTGATTGCAGAGGCAGCCAAAAAGGGAAATCTTAAAATTAACCTAGCAAGACGTATATGTACCAAATGTAAGTTAGGTTCATTCAATTCCATCTGCCCTCATTGTGGAGCTCCTACAACCATTGGAAAATCCGGAGACAAGACAATCAATCTTGCAGGTATGCTTAAAAAGGCATCTGACAACGTAGGTGTTCGTAAAGTGGATGAGGTAAAGGGAGTCGTTGGAATGATTTCAGAATCAAAACTTCCAGAACCCTTAGAAAAAGGAATTTTAAGAGCCAAAAATGAGGTTTTTACATTTAAGGATGCTACAATACGTCACGATTCAACAGATTTGCCACTTACACATTTCATTCCAAAGGAAATTGGAGTTACAGTTGAAAAACTTCATGAGATGGGTTATGAACATGACTGTTACGGTCAGCCAATTGAAAGGGACAATCAAATTATTGAGCTTAAAGTTCAAGATGTAGTAATCTCTGACAACTGTGCAGATTATCTCGTAAACGTTGCCAACTTCATTGATGATGAGCTTGAAAAGTACTATGGAATGGATACCTTTTATAATGTTGAGGACAGAACTGATTTGATTGGGCATCTAATAGCTGGACTTGCTCCCCATACATCTGCAGGAGTTCTTGGAAGGATTGTCGGTTTTACAAAAGCTCTGGCATGTTATGCTCACCCTTATTTCCATTCAGCTAAACGTAGAAACTGTGACAGTGACGAGGATGCAGTTATGCTTCTCTTAGATGCCTTAATAAACTTCTCAAAATCTTACCTACCAAGTACAAGAGGTGGAAGTATGGATGCACCTTTGGTTTTATCATCAAGAATCGATCCTGAAGAGATAGATGATGAATCCCACAACTTGGACATTTTTGAAAGATTTCCTGTTGCATTCTATGAAAAAACAAAGGAACCATTAAAACCTGCTGAGGTTTTGGATTTGATAGACAATGTTGAAATGCATTTGGGAACCCCGCAGCAGTATGAAAATCTGATGTTTTCACATCATACCTCAAGCATCCATGCTGGACCTACAGTATGTTTGTATAAAAGATTGCCTTCAATGAGAGAAAAGGTAGAGGCACAGATTTCACTTGCCGAAAATATCAGGGCAGTAGATCAAAGAGGAGTTGTGGAAAAGGTCTTGTCCTCCCACTTCCTGCCAGATATCATGGGTAATTCAAGGGCATTTTCAAAGCAGAAAGTCAGATGCACGAAATGCGGTACAAAGTACAGACGGATGCCCCTTACAGGAAAGTGCAAATGTGGTGGGAATTTGATTTTGAGCGTGTCAAAAGGGTCTGTTACTAAATACTTGGAAATCTCAAGAGATCTTGTAAACAGATATCCTGTTTCTCATTATCTAAAACAAAGACTTGAAATTCAAGAATTTGGAATTAACTCCCTTTTTGAAAGTGATAAATCAAAACAAAGTTCATTGGACATATTTTTCTAATGAACAAAATTTTACTTTTTTTTTACAATATTTTTAATGCTTTAGTGTGCGTAAGTTTAAATGTCTGAGAATTCTAAATATTATTTAACTTAATTTTACTTGTGACAAGTATTGTTCGGGATAATGCGAACAATTTATATACAACAAAAAATATAATTAATCATTAACTATTAAGGCAATTTTAGCGTCTTATAGTTATATAAAATAGTGTGGTGTAATTCATGGATAAAAGTTCAGATATCGCTAATATGTTAAATGATACAATTAACATAAATGTGGTAAAAAACAATGGAATCAAGGAAAGATTCAGCTATGAAAAATTAGTAAAATCATTGATTTTAGTAGAAGTGCCTTTCTTTGAATCCGACAAAGTAATCGCTAAAGTTGTAAGTCAAATCTACGATGGAATTACAACAAAAGAATTGAAAAAAATCGTGCATGAAGCATTGGAAGACATAGATGGTGAAATAGCTAACAAATACTTAGCTACCGCTCAACTTAAAGTACGTACCTCCAGAGACACCATCGAACCATTCGATATGTNNACCGTTTGATATGTCCAAAATTGCAAATACCCTGATTGAAGAAACTGGTGCTTCACAGGAAACTGCATTTGAAATTGCTTCCGATGTATGGAAAGAGCTTAAGAAATTAAATGTTGAATACTTGACAGCTCCAATTATAAGGGAAATGGTAAATGCTAAACTTATTGAATATGGTTTGGAAGATTTAAGAAAACAATACACTCGTCTTGGAATTCCTGTATACAATATCACCTCCCTTATTGAAAACGGCGACCGTAGTAATGCAAACATGATTCACAATCCAGAAAGTATTCACAAGTATGTTGCTGACGAAGCATTGAAACAATATGCACTCTTAAAAATGCTCCCATCACACCTTGCAGACGCCCATATGTCCGGTGACATTCACATACACGATCTTGAATTCTTTGCCGGCAGACCATTAAACTGCATGCAACACGATATCCGTACTTTTATCAAATATGGTCTCAAAGTAGACGGAACAGGAGACCACACATCCGTTGCAGGTGCACCTTCACACATGGAAACCCTAATGAACCATACTGGAGAAGTAATGTTAGCCGCTCAGCAAAACATGAGTGGTGGACAGGGAATGAGTCTTTGGAATGTGTTTGTAGCACCATTTGCAACCGGAAGAAGCTATGATGAAATCAAACAATGTATTCAAATGCTCGTTTACAACCTAAACATGGCTTATGCAGCTCGTGGTAGTCAAGTTCCATTTACAAGTATGGCCTTGGAGTTCGGTGTTCCAAAATTCCTCGAAGACGTAACAGCATACGGACCTCGTGGAGAAGTTGTAGGAACCTACGGTGACTTCGAAGACGAAACACGCCTTATCCAAAGAGCATTCACTGAAACACTATTGGCTGGAGACGAAGAAGGAAAACCACACTTATTCCCAAATACAATTTACACATTACGTAAAGAAACATTAAATGGAGATTACGATGAAGATTTACGTCTTGTTCATGAATTATCCGCAAAATACGGTTCATCATACTTTGTAAATATGTTACCTGATTACCGTAACGAAATGGCAAACTACATGGGTTGCCGTACCTGTCTACAGGACACATGGACTGGAGACTGGGATGAAGACTGTCTCCGTACAGGAAACCTCGCATACGTCACATTGAACTTCCCAAGAATAGGATACCAATCCAAAGACGAAGACCAAGTATTCGAATATCTTGACGAATACATGGATCTTGCAGTGGAAACCCTCATGATGCGTAGACAACAAGGACTCAAATGTTTCCAAGACTTTGGAATATTACCTTTCCTTAACCAAAAAGTAGAGGATGACACATATTACCGTATAAGAAACTCAACATTGTCTTTCGGATTCGTCGGTCTTAACGAAATGTTATTATCATTATTTGGAGCAGGAATAGACGATTCTGATGCAAACAAGTTCGGTGTAAAATGTCTTGAATATGTCAATGCAAGAGCAAAGGCATTACAGGAAGAAACCGGATTACGCTGGTCTGTATTACAAACTCCAGCAGAATCCACTGCATACAGATTTGCAACATTGGATAAAGAAAGATTTGGAGACAAGGCCATCGTACAAGGTGAAGGAAATGCAAACTACTACACAAACTCTTCACATGTACCTGTAGACACTGGAGTATCACTTATTGACAAAATAAAAATAGAAGAGCAATACCACAGCCTAACTCCAGGAGGACACATATTCCATGCATTCATGGGAGAATCATATGCAGATCCGGATTCATTGATGAGTCTAACAAACAAGATAGCACGTAACTCAGACATAGGATTCTGGGCATACTCCTCAGCAATGAGTTTCTGTCTCAAATGTAAAACACTAATGAAAGGATTAAACAACGAATGCCCATCATGTGGTGAAAAAGAAGACGTAGAATGGTATGACCGTATAACAGGATACGTCCAACAAGTAGGTAGGGCAAAATCCGCATCAGGTGGATGGAACCCTGGAAAAAGACAAGAACTTTTAGATAGAAAAAGATGGGAACAATAGAATCCCATCATCATACTATTTTTTTAAAATTATATATTTCCCAAATAAACATATTTCATTCCAAAATCATTAGCTATTTCTTTGGCCTTAAAAAGAGTATCTCTTTCTGTTGGTTCTATATCATTCATTTTATAATATGGAAACGCTCTTGAAAAGTGAAGTGGAACATCAGTAGACAGATTTTCAGCTACAAATCTTACCAAATTTGTTATCTCTTCAACTGAATCATTTTTACCGTTTATTATCAGATTTGTTATTTCGAGGTGTTTTCCCT
>DAII01000020.1:15075-20467 GCA_002496065.1 Methanobrevibacter sp. UBA586 | reverse complement strand
CAATTCTTTCAAGGTTGTTTAAAACAACATCCAAGTCTGCCTTGCATATTTTTTTATAGAATTCCTGAGAAAATCCTTTCAAATCAATATTGAATGCATCTACAAAAGTTAGAATCTCTTCCATTGACTCATTGGACATGTATCCATTGCTCACATAGATTATTTTAAGATTTTTTTCACGAGCCAAAAGGGAAACATCCTTGTTGAATGGCAAGTGTATGGTAGGCTCATTATATGTCCAAGCTATTGACTTACAATCATATTTAAGTGCATTTTCCACAATTGTTTCTGGAAGCATTTTAATTGAGGGTGAAAATTCATTGTATTCATGTGAAATACTATAGTTCTGACAATGAAGACATCCCATATTACATCCAAAACCACCTATAGAATAGGTCATGGTTCTAGGCAAAAATCTGGCCAGTGGCTTTTTTTCAATCGGATCCACATTGACTGCAGATACAATCCCATAACCTATATCCACCATTTCACCATTTACATTTTTAAACTGATTACATATTCCAAATTTACCATCATTAATCTTGCAATAGTTGGAACAAATTTCACATCTGATTTTGTTATTTTTGGAGCTTTTTTTATATCTCACCTTGATTCACCTCAATTAAGTTATCCATTAAGTATTGATTGTTTTTTTAATATATATAAACCATCACCAACCCAAAATAAAAATATTTGTAAAAATCAAGTTAATTTTAAAAATATCAAGTAAAAACGATTAAAGTAAAATTTAAATGTTAATCAATATCTTTTTATTGAATAAAAAACAAAATTCAAGTAGATATTGGAAATGGAGNNGAAAATTATTCTAATAACTGTTTTTTGTGTAGCATTCGTAACTACAAATATTGTAACTGTAAAAATATTGAATCTTGGTTTTTGGGACCTAACCGTTCCCTGTGGAGTAATTATTTATCCTGTTGTATTCATTCTTACATCCGTAATAGCAGATGTGTATGGGGAGCGTTCAGCTCAAAAAACAATTATTTTCGGTGTATTGTGTAACCTGCTTTTTGTTGTTGTATCATCCATCGCATTGATTCTTCCTGCAGCACCGTTTTGGGACGGTCAGGGAAGTTTCGCATACATATTCTCACAAACCCCTAGAATGTTGATTTCATCATTTACCTCTTATCTTACCGGTAACTTTGTAAACGCTAAATTAACCACCATGATTAAAAACAGCTCAGCTAGTGGAGATGCAGGATATAAAGCAATTGTTGCAATTGCAATTGGTGAAATCGTGGATAATACAATCTTCATCTCAATGGCCTTTGCATTTACTGTAGATTGGTACAACATTGCAATTATGATTATTGTACACTTTATAATAATGTTCATTTGGACATTTGTAGCTCAACCTATTACCGTACGTGTTGTAGACTGGGCTAAAAAAGGTAAAGGTGAAGCAATTACCTGCTAATCATTATCTTATCCGATATCATGAACCCATCACCATTGGTTTCATGATATTAACTATTTTTAATACAAAGAATTAATTATAAACAAATTTAAATATATTATAATAGATTAAATTTTTTGAGGATATAAAAATGGCAAAAACTTATATTTTTGGACATAAAAGTCCTGATACCGATACAATAACATCTGCATTAGTAATGGAAAATCTGGAACATGAACTTGGAAATTCTAATGCTAAAGCATACAGATTAGGAAATCTCAACAAAGAAACTGAATTTATTTTAAATGAGTTTGATATAGAAGCACCAGAACTTATTGAAAAGGTTGAGGACAACTCCGAAATCATATTGGTTGATCACAACAGTCCAAGCGAGTCTGCTGAAAATTTGGAAAATGCAAAAATAGTAAAAGTTGTAGACCATCATAAAATCGCATTCAACACAGCATATCCATTGTTCTGTAGAGTGGAACCTGTCGGATGTACCCAGACAATCCTATACAAACTATATAATGAAAATGATGTTGAAATCACTAAAAAAATCGCTTCTTTAATGTTGTCTGCAATTATATCCGATACCTTGCTTTTAAAATCACCTACAACCACAGAAGATGATAGAAAAGCCTTAAAAGACCTTGCAGAAATTGCAGAAATTGACTATGAAACATATGGTTTGGATATGCTAAAAGCAGGTACAGACCTCTCTGATTTCTCAATTGAAGAGATTTTAGCATTGGACGCTAAACAAATTGATTTTAAGGATGTCAGGTCAATTGTAAATCAGGTAAATACAGCAAGTATTGAGGATGTTTTAGAAATGAAGGAAGAGCTGGAAAAGGGAATTGAAGAAATCATTGAAAGGGAAATTCTTGATTTGTTCATGCTTTTAATTACTGACATCGTAAACAGCAATTCACAGGTTTTAGNNCAGCAGCATGCAAATTGCGGGCTCGGGAATAATACCCCAATCCTTGCCAAAGCTTAAGAACCTCATCTTCCTCTGCCTGCGCCAAGGAAAGGGAGGTAGGATAATGCTGCGCAAAACGCAAATAGNNTTGAAAAGGCTTATGACATTGAACTGGAAGACAATACAGCACTCCTTGAAGGTGTGGTATCCCGTAAAAAACAAGTTGTTCCAATTATGACTGAAACAGCATGATTTGTAAAACTTTTAATAAGTTTTAAATTTTTTTTATTTTTGTTTGTAATGAATGGAAACTAAAACTATATTAATAGCTTTAAATTAATATATTAATATTATCAAATTTTTATGATAATATGATATTTTATAATTTTTACACGCTCCAGGAAACTTGTAAATTGTATTTGGGGTATATCAGAGTACCCCTAAAATCAAATCTGGGCTTTTAATGCGTCCCCAAATTAAGCATNNAAATTTTTACACGCTATGTTACTAGTATTATGGGCATTTATACTAGGTAGCTGATAACATAGCTTTTACCCAGACGTTATTTAATTAAAAGAGGTTATATAAATGCAAAGATCAAGAGGATTCAGAAGCAGATCCAGAAATAAAATGACTAAAGTAAACAGACCAGGTAGAACCA
The DNA here is from genome assembly GCA_002496065.1 of Methanobrevibacter sp. UBA586. Lineage (GTDB taxonomy): Archaea > Methanobacteriota > Methanobacteria > Methanobacteriales > Methanobacteriaceae > Methanocatella. Next base: position 17,461 of record DAII01000020.1, on the reverse strand, counting down.
ACCCAATCACCAACAGAATGCAAAGATTCGAAGAAGGGGATTTAGTTCACATTATCATAAACCCTAGTATCCAAAAAGGTCAACCACATCCTAGATTCCACGGTAAAACAGGTAAAGTTATCGGAACCCAAGGAAGAGCTTATTTAGTCGCTTTAAATGATGGAAACAAATACAAAGAATTAATCATCAGACCTGATCACTTACAACTTCAAAAAGACTGATTCCTATGATAGGAAAAAAAATAATTGCAACCAAACCTATTCAATCTGTTAAGGTAAAAGAAGTCCTTGATGAATATTCCCAAGGAAACGAACTTACCTATGAACAGAACATTGCATTAAACCATCTTTCAAGACTTCAACATTTCTCCGTTGAAGACAGTGAAAAAATCATTGAAGAGCTTGAAGCAATGGATATAAAAACAAAAGTTGCAGTTCGTATTGTTGATTTAATGCCAACCGATTTATCAGACTTAAGACTAATATTTGCAAAAGAAATCAAACAACCTTCTAAAGAAGAAATGGAAAAGATTCTTGAAATATTAGGACAATATGATATCGAATAATTAAATTAACACCATACTTTTTTTTATTTTAACTTTAAACTATATTATTTTAGATATGTTTATTAATAATCACTTCAAATATTTTAAATATTAACTAAAATTTGAAGTTTTACTTTGAATAGTTAGACTCTAAAGAAGTGATATAATGAACAATAAAAAAACAAAAAACAAAGCACCTCCTGAAAGAAGAGAGGAAAATGCATTAATTTTGGATTATCTTAGCTTAGGATATGTACAAAATGACATGTCAAAATTTAAAGGTAAATCGATTGCTCAAGCTATTGGTGCTGATTATTTCACTTTGTTAGAATTAACTCCAAACAAGGATTATGAATTTGATATTGGAGATATAGTCTATATTGGTAAGGATCGTTCAAAGGCAAAGGCCAGAGTATTTTCCAAATTAAATTTTGAGAATCTGACAGCTACAAGTAGAATTGAACTTGATTATGCCATTCGCGACCTTGTTATAGCCCAGGAAGAAAAATTCGTTGAATTTTTCAATACTGCAGAACCAATAAGTACAAGACTTCATAAATTAGAGCTTATTCCAGGAATCGGAAAAAAACATATGTGGAAAATTATTGAAGCTAGAAAGGAAAAACCATTTGAAAGTTTTGAAGACCTTAGCGAAAGGGTTCCACCGTTATCCGATCCTGTTGGAATGATTGTAAATAGAATAAAACAAGAACTAGATACTACAGTTACCAAGAAAGGTAAGAACAAGTATCATTTGTTTACAAATATTCCAAGAAAAACTTTTGACAAAAAAACTTGAAAGAAATAGTGATAATTTGACTGAAAACAGCATTAATTCTTTAGCCAAACAAACCAAGTCAATACTTAACAAGTACAACATTAAGTTAAACAAGAATCTTGGTCAGAATTATCTGATAGATAAAAATAAGAGAGACCAGATTATTAGATTTGGAGATTTAACTAAAGAGGATGTTGTTTTGGAAATAGGACCTGGAATTGGTACTTTAACAACTGAATTGTCAGCAAAAGCTAAAAAAGTAATAGCTATCGAGCAAGATTCCGTTATCTGNNACGTTTGGAACAAGAGAACATAGATAATGTTGAACTGATAAACGACGATGCATTGAATGTGGACTTTCCGAAGTTTAACAAAATCGTCTCAAACTTACCTTATCAAATCTCTTCTCCAATAACCTTTAAATTTCTTGATTATGATTTTGACAGTGCTGTTTTAATGTATCAAAAGGAGTTCGCCAACCGTATGAACGGAAAAGTAGGAACCAAGGATTATTCCCGACTTTCTGCAATGCTTTATTTTAAATGTGACATTGAAACACTAACAGACGTGTCATCAGAATCATTCATTCCAAAGCCGAAGGTAGATTCATCCGTTGTTAGGTTAACACCAAAAATACCTGAACTTAGTGGAAAATTAAGTAACATACAGATTGATGAAATTGATGAAAACACCTTTAAAACATATTCTAATTTTACAAAGGCATTGTTTCAACACAGGAACAAAAAGGCTCGAAACGCCTTGATTGATTCACGTCATGTCGTATCCAATCTGGACAAGAAAGACATGAAACAAAAACTGAACGAAATCACATCACATAAAATCAATGACATATTAGATCATCGTGTAATCACTATTTCTCCTGAAGACATTCTTTACTTATCCAAACAAATTATTTTTTAGGGAATTTTTATGGATTTTAAAATTGACACATCTGAAACCGTTTACATACCTGCAGAAGATTCCTACCTACTTGCAGACAATTTAATCATCGAACCAGGAGATTCCGTTTTGGAAATTGGAACAGGTACAGGAATCATTGCAAT
>DAII01000020.1:13346-15050 GCA_002496065.1 Methanobrevibacter sp. UBA586 | reverse complement strand
GCTGTCGAACTTGCAGACCATAATTTCAGGCAGAACAACATTGAGAATATTGAGATTTTGTTCGGAAATCTTTTTGAACCTGTAAAGAATAGAAAGTTTGACGTTATTTTATTTAATACTCCATATCTACCAACCGAAAATGGCGATGTTATTAATGACAATTTAAATTATGCATTTGACGGCGGATTAAACGGTAGAAAAGTAATAGATAAATTTCTAGATGAAGTGAAAAATCATTTAAATGACCATGGAAAAGTTCAGATAATACAGTCATCACTTTCAAACAACGATGAAACCCTACGCAGACTGGATGAGTTAGGTTTTATAAGTGAAATAGCTGCCAGCGAACACTATTTTTTTGAAGACATCACTCTAATCAACAGCTATTTGTAAAAAAAAAAATAAGAAAAATGGAGATTATTGGATTTCTCTNNAAGGACCTTTCATTAAGGCTCCTAATTCCCCGTCTTTTTCATATACGTTAAATTCCAAGTTTCCACCAGGAAGATGTAATAATATATCTTTGTCAAAGAGACCTAGTTTGTATCCGGAAATTGCTGTTGAGGTTGCACCGGTTCCACATGCGAGAGTTACACCAGCACCTCTTTCCCAAGTTCTCATGATTCCCTCATTTTCAGAAATCACCTGAACAAAGTGCACATTGATTTTTTCTGGGAAAACCTNNCCATTCTATGGCCGGACCGAACCTGTCGATGTCCACTTTAGCCACATCTTCAACAAAAATTATCGCATGAGGATTTCCAACGCTGATTGCTGTGATTGCATAGCTTTCGTCAAGAACCTCCAAATCTCCGTTGAGGAATTCCTCTTCATCTGCAATCATTGGAATTTCTTTTGTTTTGAATGTTGCAGTACCCATATCTACCTTAAACAAGACAGGATTTCCATCTTCGACGGTAATTTCAATGGTTTTAATTCCTGATTTGGTTTCTACAGTCATTTTTTCCTGTTTTAAGATTCCTTTTCTGTAGACAAAGTCAGCAAAACATCTGATACCGTTACCACACATTTCAGCCTCACTACCATCTGGATTGAACATTCTGTATCCTATGTCAGCTACCTCTGAAGGCACTACAAAGAGAACTCCGTCTCCACCTACACCAAAGTTCCTATGACATAGGAATCTGCATGCTTCGGCCTTATCAGCTTCAGGAATGACTTCTCCTTTTGATTCGTCGATTATTGGAAAGTCATTGCCTATTCCATGCATTTTTGAAAATTTAAGTCCTTTAAGATTCATTGTTTCACCTATTGCAAGTGTTCTGGAATGCTTTGTTTTGCCATCAGATCTTCAAAGGTTTCTTTTTCACGTACTAAATGACATTTACCATTTTCAACAAGCACTTCAGGAGTCAAAGGTCTTGAATTGTAGTTTGAAGACATTGTAAATCCATATGCTCCTGCATTTAAGGTAGCTAGCAAGTCTCCTTCTTCTATTTCCGGCATGAATCTGTCTCTTGCAAATAAATCTCCAGATTCACATACATTTCCAGCAATGTCCACTTCTTGGGAATTTGGAGCGTTCATATTATTTGCTACTACGATATGATGGTATGAATCATACATTGCAGGTCTGAGAAGAGTGTTGAATCCAGCGTCTACACCAATGAATTTTCTATAGCTTTGTTTTACACTGTTTACACGTACAAGCAATACGCTTGCATCTCCTACAAGGTATCTTCT
>DAII01000020.1:9540-13253 GCA_002496065.1 Methanobrevibacter sp. UBA586 | reverse complement strand
CCTACTCCACCACCGAAATCGACAAATTCAAAGTCAATGCCTGCTTCCTGGTGTACTTTTCCTGCAATGTCCATGGTTGATTCAATAGCTAGTTTGAATGGTTCTGGATCAAGAATACCTGAACCAATGTGAGAGTGCATACCTACCGGATTGAAGCCTAATTCCTTTGCAAGTTTGTAAACCTCTACAGCCTCATCATCCATAATACCGAACTTACTCATTACACCACCAGTAATACAGTGGTCATGGTGTCCTGCACCTACCATCGGATTTACCCTAAATGAAATTTTAAGTCCATTAGGTTCAATTATTTCAGCCAATCTTTTTAATGCTGATACTGAGTCTATATTTAGGACAGCACCTTGGTCTAAAACAAATTTCAATTCATCATTGGTAATGTTGTTTCCGGTGAATAATATTCTGTCACCTGCAAATCCCATTTTTCTTGAGATGTATACTTCACCAGGTGATACTGCATCAATACAACATCCTTCCTGTTCGAGGATTTTTAAAACTGAAAGGTTGGTATTTGCCTTACATGCGTAAAATACTTTGAAATTAGGATAATACTTTGAAAAAGCGTTGTAAAATCTTTGATAGTTATCTCTTATTCTATTTTCGTCAATTACAAAAACTGGGGTTCCATATTCGTCAGCTATATCACAAGCGTCTGCCCCACCAATGTCCAAGTGGCCTTTATCATTGATTTTTATATTTAAATCCATTTAATCACCTGCTAAAAAAAAATAGTTGTAAAACTCAAAAAAAGTTATTTTTTTTATATATGTATAACATCATATATAAAGTTTAGGTAATCCTAAATTTATTTAGTTAAACTTAATATTAAAAACAGCAATATTATCACATAAATGAGAGGCAAATCAAATGGAAAAACCATACGGACTGACAATGAGAGGAATAGTGAAAAATGACAACAGAGAAATACTTCTTTTAAAGAGACATCCAAAATCCCACTATGGAGCCAATATGTGGGAACTTCCTGGTGGAAAGGTAGACAAGGGAGAGTTCTTTGATGAAGCCCTTGTACGTGAAATAAAAGAAGAAACTGGACTTGACGCTAAAATTGGAGATTTTTGTGAAGCTATTCAGGACGATTACTTCCATAAAAGGACAGTACAAATCATCATGTATCTAAAAGACATCGAAGGTAATGTATCAATTAGTGATGAGCATATTGACCATATGTGGGTTCCTGTGGATAAAATAAAAGAATTAAAAGTTACCAATGCCCTTGAAAAGCTATTGAAAAAAAGAAACTATGAAATATAAAAAATAAAATAAAAAAAAGAAATTATAAAGCTTCATCCAAAGCTTCAACCAACAAATCAATTTCTTCTTTGCTTACAGTTAATGGTGGAGCGAATCTTAAAACATTTCCTGCAGTACAGTTTATGAGGAATCCTTTCTCTCTCATGATGTCAACATACTTTCCACCATCAATGTTAAGTTCCATACCTACAAGCAGACCAGATCCTCTTACTTCTCTGATTATTTCATGCTTGTTCATGAGAGAAACTAGTTTTGATGAAAGATATGTACCCATTTCAACAGAATTTGAAAGCAAGTCCCTATCAAAGATTTCATCCAGCACTGCAATGGCTGATGCACAAACAAGAGGACCGCCACCAAAGGTTGTACCATGGTCACCAGGTTCAAATCCCTTAGCTACTTCTTCAGTTGCCAAAAATGCCCCCATAGGAACACCTCCGCCGATACCCTTAGCTACAGTCATTATGTCAGGTTTCACACCGAAAATCTCGTGGGCAAATAAAGGACCACATCTTCCAAAACCTGTCTGTACCTCATCTACAATGAAAACAATGCCTTTTTCCTTACATAACTTTTCGATTTGTGGAAGGTAATCATCATCAGGGACATTAATTCCACCTTCACCTTGAATAGGTTCTACCAGAATAGCTGCTGTTTCATCTGTGATTGCTTCCTTAATTGCATCAATATCATTGTAAGGCACTTCAATGAATCCATGTGGCAAATTTTTGCTGTATGGCTTTTTGTACTTTTCCTGACCGGTAGCTGTTGCAGTTACAAGAGTTCTACCGTGGAATGAATTGGTGGTTGTAATAATCTCAGTTTTTCCTGTGTACTTTAAAGCAAGCTTGATAGCTCCCTCATTTGACTCAGCACCACTGTTTGAGTAGAATATCTTGTCCATACATGTAAGATCAACCAGTCTTTTACCGAATTCTATAGCTGGTTCATTGTAATAAATATTAGAAATGTGAATTAACTTTTCTGCTTGTTTGCTGATTGCTTCAACAATTTTTGGATTTTTATGGCCTAAACAGTTAACTGCGATTCCTGCGAAGAAATCCAGATATTCCTTTCCTTCTGTATCCCATACCTTTAGACCTTCACCATGATCCAATACAATTGGCTGTCTGGTAAATGTGTTGATAAAGTATTCGTCTTCAGCCTTTATTAATTCTTCAGTGTTCATCATATCACCATAAAATATTTTATCTATAAGTAATTATAGTATTAATGATATTTAAAATTTAAAAGGTGGCAATATGAAAAAAGCAATTATAGAAACTGAAAAAGGTACCATAGAATTAGAATTATTCCCAGAAGACGCACCTGGAACCGTTGCAAACTTTGAAAAGTTAATTAAAGAAGGATTTTATGATGGATTAACATTCCACAGAGTAATTCCTGACTTTGTAATTCAAGGAGGTTGTCCTGTAGGAAACGGTACTGGAGGACCAGGTTACACAATCAAATGTGAAACCGAAGGAAATCCAAACAAACACGGAACAGGTGCACTTTCAATGGCTCATGCCGGAAAAGACACTGGTGGAAGTCAATTCTTCATAACCCATTCTCCACAACCACACTTAGATGGTGTTCACACCGTATTTGGCCAAGTTATCAAAGGCATGGACGTTGTTAACGCTATCCAACAAGGAGACAAAATGTTAAAACTTGAAGTAATTGACGAATAGTTGTTTTAACCAACAACTATTACCTTTTTTTGATTAAATGAAATGACGAATGTACGACTGTTTTTTTAAAATGGATTTGGAGATTGTCCCAAATACATATACGAACCTAGAAATTATAAATTAATAGCTGTTAGGTTAATTTTCTCTTTTCTATTACCAATGATTGGAATTATCATTGATTCTACCTGAAGAAATGGGAAAAATAATAATGGTAATATCCTTGATTGTCCTTCTACTACTTCCTTGGCTATCAAACATTAAGTTGAAGTATTATATTACTATTATTAAAAAAAAGAATTAAGTTAGATTAATTAACTTTTATCGCAATATCCTCTTGTTTTATACTACAAGATATGCGAATATTAACATAAACCAACTTTCTAGATATTTGTCCAGCGTCNNCCTGCAGATGTTAGGAAATAGCATTTAAACCCAATTTTGAGCAATGTTTCATTCCAAATTTACTAGCCAATGATGAAACGGACATTATTATAGAATGTGATAGGAACATTGCAAAAAATGATGTCATCACACTTTGATTAAATATATTTCTCTAGCGTGTTCATTTTTCTTTCAATCACCTGACTAATTTTATCTGATTCAATCGAATTCTAAAATCCCAGTGTTAATATACGTGGAGATATTTTTATTAAAGCAAAAAGTTGACTTCCAGAAGGTGCATTTAACATTAAATCACTGACTTAAAATTACATTTACCCCATTTGGATT
>DAII01000020.1:199-9417 GCA_002496065.1 Methanobrevibacter sp. UBA586 | reverse complement strand
CCACCGTTTTCTTTTTTAAGAAAATTAATAGTTTTATTAGGTAGGTTTAATTGACTTTCAATTTCAAAACCCAATACATTCCTATAAAAATCAAGACTCTCTTCCATATCCTTAACAAGAATAGTTGTGTATTCCAATTGCATAAAAATAATATTGTCCTATAAATATAAACAGTTTCCTATGAAACTATTTTAAAAAAAAGAAAAGGAATAATAACTAAAATTAGCCATTATAATATCCTTTTGACCTTAAACCAGCAAGTGAGGTTACTACTGAAACGAAACATAATGTTACACAAATTGCAGCAGTAATTTGAGAGCTTAAAATCAGCAAATGATGATTTGAAGGCATAATTTGAACATTACCCATTATTATTGCAAAAATAAGAGTAAACACCCCCATACTCATTGTTTGGCCAATGACCCTCATTGTTGATGAAGAGGCTGATGCCATTGAAGTTTTCTCCTTTGGAACGGACCCCATAATCTCGTTTGTATTTGGAGAGGAGAACAATCCGAATCCAAGTCCGATGAAGAACAGTGCCACCATCAGAAATTCGAGAGCAGTTGATTTCTTAAGCATCATAATCATTGAAATACCAATACCTGCAATGGCCGCCCCTATAGCAGCCAATTTCTGAGGATTGTACTTATCAGACAGACGTCCTGAAATTGAAGAGACAACCACTTGACATGCCGGTGCAATAAGCAATAGCAGACCTGCCTCCTGAGAATTGAATCCTCTAATGTATTGAAGATGGTAATTGATAATTGTTATTATTGCAAATATCGCAAAGTAAGCACAAAGTGATGCTACGTTGGAAGATGCAAACTTAATGTTTTTAAATAAATTAACATCAAATACTGGATGTTTGACGTTTTTATCAACGAAAACAAATGTTATTAAAATGAATAACCCAATGATAGCTACGGCATAACCATAAGATTGGTTAAGGGTAGTAAATCCGAAAATAAACAATAGCATACCAAATGAGTAGAGCATAGTTCCTTTCTTATCGATTGCAACATGCTCAAGGGTTTTCCATTCTTTGTTGACTTTGGTTAACAGTAAGACTATACAAAGTACCAAGAACGGCAATGTAAAGAAGAAAATAGATCTCCATCCAAAGTCATAGTTCAAGAATCCTGCGATTACCGGAGATAGAGAAGACCCTAGATAAACACCAACGATGTTAATACCTAAAGCCTTACCTCTATTTTCTGGTTTGAATGCTGATACAACCATTGCCATGGAAGATACGGTAATTAAACCTGCTCCAATACCTTGGAATATTCTTAAAATTAAGAACATATCCTGTGAGGTTGAAAACATGATTGCTGCAGATGTTACAGTGAAAATAATCAAACCTATAACCATTGTCTTTTTAAGACCATACTTTCCTGAAATTTGTCCTGCCGGAACTGTTATGATGGCCAATGCCAGTAAGTAGATTGTAGTTACCCAGTTTTGAACAATATTACTCATTCCAAATTCCCCAGCCAATGTAGGAATAGCTATCATCACGGCTGAAGCTAGAAATACTGTAAAAAAAGAGGTTAAGGTAGCTACAAATAAAACATAATTTTCTATACGAGAGCTCACACTAATCATCTCCTAATAATATTTACATATATCTAATCTAGGAGATAATATTAAAGCCATTATATAAAAAAGTTTTTATTAAAAATAAAAAAGATGTTTGAAACAATATCTAAGCTGTTTCAACATCATCTGCACGTTTAAGATTGCGTCTTTCAACAGCCTCTTCTCTCATTTTGTATTTTAAGATTTTGCCTGCCGCATTCATAGGGAACTCATCAACGAAATCAACATATCTTGGAACTTTATGCTTTGCCATGTGATCTCTTACAAAGTCTTTTATTTCATCCTCGGTTGCCTCTTCACCTGGCCTTAGGATGACACATGCCATTATCTCTTCGCCGTAATCCTCATCAGGCACCCCAATTACCTGAACGTCTTCAATTTTCGGATAAGTGTATAGGAAGTCTTCAATCTCTTTTGGATAAATGTTCTCTCCTCCCCTTATAATCATATCCTTAATACGGCCAGTAATCTTATAATATCCGTCAGGAGTCCTTCTAGCCAAATCTCCTGTGTGTAGCCAGCCACCCTCATCAATTGCATTGGCCGTTGCTTCAGGCATTTTATAGTAACCCTTCATGATGTTATATCCTCTTGCAACGAATTCTCCGTCAACATTATCAGGCAAATCCTCATTAGTTTCAGGGTCTACAATCTTACATTCCACTGCAAATATTGCCTTACCAACAGTATTCACTCTTTTTTCAATTGAATCTGTGGTTTTACTCATTGTAGTAGCAGGTGACGCTTCAGTCTGACCGTAGGTAATGCATATCTCAGGCATGTGCATTTTTTCAATAACGTCCTCCATCGTTTTAATCGGACAGGGAGAGCCCGCCATAATACCTGTTCTCATGTTTGAAAAGTCTGTCTTCTCAAAGTTTTCATGCCCCAACATTGCAATGAACATTGTTGGAACTCCATGGAAACATGTAATCTTTTCCTTGTTGATGCAATGAAGGCTTTTCCTTGGTGAAAATGCAGTAATCGGAGACATTGTAACACCATGAGTCATTGGNNAAAGAACCATTCCAAAACAGTGGAACATCGGAACCTGAATCATCATTTTATCGTTTGTTGAGAGATCCATACAGTCCCCAATGGCCTTACCGTTGTTTACGACATTGTAATGAGTTAACATAACTCCCTTTGGGAATCCTGTGGTTCCTGAGGTGTATTGCATATTGCAGACATCATCCTTTGAAATGGTTTGTCTGATAGCTCCCAATACATTATCTGGAACTTTCTTAGCTAGTTCCNNAACCAGGCTGTTCTGATTCCACAGTAATGACATTTTTTAAAGCAGGCAATCTTTCTGAGTTTAATTCCCCTGGTTTTGAATCCTTAAGTTCAGGACAAATTTCATTTATAATTTTAACGTAATCGGAATCTTTAAATCCGTCAATCATTACAAGAGTATGAGTATCTGATTGACTTAAAAGATATTCTGCCTCATGAATCTTATATGCGGTATTTACTGTAACTACCACCGCTCCTATCTTTGTAGATGCCCAAAAAGTAAGATACCATTGAGGAACGTTTGTTGCCCAAATAGCTACATGATCTCCTTTTTTAACGCCCATGGCCAAAAGAGCCTTTGCAAAGGTATCTACATCATCCCTAAACTCAGGATATGTTCTTGTATAATCCAGTTCAGTATATCTGAAAGCATATTGATCTGGAAACTCCTCACAAATCCTGTCCAAGACATCAGGGAATGTTTCATTAATCAGTGTTTCCTTAGGCCAAGGGTAATATCCTGTTCCCCTATCATCTATCTGTAAAGATTTTTCCTCTGCCTTCCTATATTTCTCCATATAGGCAGCAAATCTTGGAACCACAATTCCTCCATCCAGAAGATCACGAGCCCATCTGTAAACCCATTCAAGAGATATGTACCCGTCATAATCAATTGACTGCAATTTTTCGAATATGTCCTTAAGTGGTAAATCCCCATGTCCTAACATTTNNATACTCGACTTTTCCATCTTCCATCACGGAATCCTTTACATGAATATACTTTATATAATCTCCAAGATTATCTACGGTTTGCTCTGGAGTCTCATCCATGAATCTGTAAGGGTGATGAACATCCCACAATGCCTGCACATACTTGCTGCCAATGGCATCCAATACCTTTTTGAGTCTGGCTGAATCAGCATAAACCCCATTTGTTTCCAAAAGAAGAGTTACATCGTTCTTTTCTGCAATCGGAACTAGTTCCTTCATTATGCCTATTACAATCTCATCATCCACTTCCCCTTCAGGTGCAGGATGCCTGTCTCCAAGTACACGAACATATTGAGTATTGAGTTTAGATGCAAGTTCCACATAATCAGTGATTTCAGATATTGCCTGATCCCTTGTTTCAAGACTGTTAACAGGTTCCCCTGAAGACAGACAGGGAATTTCAATGTTTAATTCTTTAAGTTTATTAATGGTATTAGGCAATTCATCATCCACAAATGGGGCTACCTTAGTGGAGTGTATGTTGTCTCCCAAACCCCTAATTTCTATTCCATCAAAATCAAAATCCTTTGCCATTGAATAAATCTCTTGCCAGGAAAAATCCGGACAAGCTAATGTTGAAAAANNACCTTGTAAGATTACTTAATATTTGATAAAGTATTCTAAGAAATTATAATAACTAGCTAATTTTTATAAATAATGTCCAGTATAACACCAAAAATTTATGAATTTATAAAATAATTGCCATAGTAATATGAACAAACACTAATTATATCCTATAATTCTGAATAAATATTGTTAATATAATATTGTATTTTTATATTATATAGGTATTGGCAAAAATAATGTATAAAATTGAATATTCTATAATCTTACTTTTTAAGTTTATCCATAAGTCCTGATTTGCGAGCATAGTGGAAAAGGTAAAGCTGAACATAGCCTGCATACTCCCCAAATTCCTCCATTCCAAATTCACGAACTTTAGGAATGCTAATGTCCTCATTGTCAAAAAACAAGTGGGAAACTATTCTCTTAATCCAAACATCACTTGGAAAAGCTTCCTTAAAATTATAACCATACAGCAAAAGACAGTCCGCTACTTTTGGTCCCACACCTGGAATCATCTGTACCGTTTCAAAAGCTTCCTCATAATTCATCTCTGAAATATCTGAAAGGTCCATTTCAAGTGTAAAAAAGTCGCTTGCTTTCTTAATGTATTTTGACCTATATCCAAATCCACAAGTTTTAAGATTGTTGTTACACTTGTTTATATCTAAAATACCATTAGAATAATCAAATTCTTCTTCAGAATCTTCAAAACAGGAATTAATAACATTAACATCAGGAAAAGTATAGAAGTCTCCGGAAGGATAGGAAACCTTTAAACCCCATTTTTTCTTAAGCATATCAATTGATTTGGTCCATCTTGCAATTGAATTGTTGGAAGTTGAAATTGATGAGATAACAGCTTCAAATTTATTTTTAGCCTCGAATAATCTCAAGCCATTACAAAAATTAGCCATATCTGCAAGTTTTTCATTATCATTTAAATAGCTATAAAATTTATTCAAATTAAAATCCAAGNNCTAACCAATACTTTTTTTGAAAAATCAAAATCGGAATCAATGGGATACTCATAATCAAAATCCAAATAATCCTCAACTTGTCTTACCTTAAATAAAACAGGCCTATTTTCAATAAAAACAATATCCTTATATGTATCCTCCTGTTTTCTCCAAGGAGGTTGAGATGTTTGACCTGACAGCTGTGTCAAATCTAAGTCAATGTTTTTTTCAATCAGCATTTACAGTCTCACTTTAACTCCATTTTCATGCAGNNCTCTGGAATTTGATACTCATTAAAATGAAAAATACTGGCTGCCAAAGCCGCACTGGCATCTGAAACCTCAAAGGCTTCTAAAATATGTTTAGGTTCTCCTACACCACCACTAGCTATAACCGGAATATCCACAGCATCATTAATGGCCTTTGTAAGATCCAAGTCATAACCTGCCTTGGTTCCATCTCCATCCATACTTGTAAGTAGAATTTCCCCTGCACCTAGATCCTGACATTTCTGTGCCCAGTCAATTGCATCAATTCCTGTAAATTCACGGCCACCGTATATGCTGCAGTCAAACCAACATAAACCCTTATCAGTTTCCACAACATTTTTATCAGGTGCATCCCTTGGAGAATCCACATATTTTCTCTTTGCATCAATTCCTATTACAACAGCCTGAGACCCTACAACCTTTGAAGCTTCTGTTAAAAGTTCAGGATTCTTAATAGCTGCAGTGTTAGTTGAACATTTGTCAGCACCTGCATTAAGCATGTCAATATAATTGTCAACTTTTCTTATTCCACCACCAACACAAATAGGGATGAAAACATTTTCGGTCAATCTTTTGATAACATCAGCCATTGTTTCCCTACGTTCATAGGAAGCAGTGATATNNCCAAAATAACAATTTCATCAGCTCCTTCCTCATAGTAACGAGTAGCCAAATCAACAGGATTACCTGCATATTTAATTTCTTTAAATTCAACACCCTTTACAACTCTTCCTTCTGGAACCTGTAAATCACAATCTAAACAAGGAATAATTCTTTTAGTTAACATTATATTGCCTAAAGTAGTTTATTAATATAAAAAAAGTAGTTAGTTAGAATTATTAAATTCTAAGCTGAATATCTTAATACAAAGCAGAAAATAGCTAAAATTACAGTAATTACAACAACTNNATGGTTTGGGGAAAGTTTTGGACCAACACTTTCTTCATCAAAGTATCTTACTAAACCTGCACCAGTTTGAGGCATGCTCATCTTATTATCTTTTTTTGCCATAATATCTCCCTTAAATTAATTAGTTAAAAATCGATTATGTAATATTTATTGTTTTAATAATATATAAACTTGGCTTTTATACCATTGATAAAAATAAAAAAGGAAATTAAATTTTCTCTTTTTTAAGAACCTGAATGTCACTTATTTTGGTATCTGGATACTGGCCGTCTTCATCTTTTTCAACAGCCTTGACCATGTCCCAAATTGTAAGTAAAGCAACACTTACACCAGTAATGGCTTCCATTTCCACTCCGGTTTTTCCTCTCATGTTAACTGAGCATATAGCTGTTATTTCAGTGTCGTTTACTTCAAAATCTATTTCTATTCCAGTTAAGTTCAACGGATGGCACAAAGGAATAATTGAAGAGGTATTTTTAACTGCCTGAATTCCTGCAATCTGTGCAGTTGTCAATACGTTTCCCTTTTTAATTTCCTCATTTTGAATCATAGCTATTGTTTCAGGAGCCAATTCGATTTTCCCGCTTGCAATAGCTTTTCTTTTTTGATCAATCTTTTCTCCCACTTCCACCATATGGACTCCACTGTCAGTTAGGTGGGTAAATTCCTTACTCATTTTAAAACCTCTATTTTTCACTTACTTCAAGTACATCTAACTGTTCACAATGAGCTCCTACACCCAAAATCTCCCCTACATTGGGATGAGTTCTATCCTCATCACCAGAGATGAGTTCTTTAATGTAGAGACCTCCTTCTGTTTTTACAATCATTTCAAAAGTTGTATCATCAATAACATTAGTTTCAACATTTTTTACATGCTTTACACGAACCTTGTCAGCACGCCTTCTTAAAACCCTTAATGGGGTTTGCTGATTAATTTCATCGAGTTTGGATAATTCAGCTAATTTATCAGGATCATATTCGCTTTCGCATTTGACCAAGGCCTTATAGACCTTGAATGTATCAGGAGAGGACTGCTTAATTTCCCCTTTCCTGTTTTTCTCTGTAAACTTAAGGTTGTGATATTGTGTTTTTCCCTTATTTGCATCATTTATTTCTTTTTCCAATTTTTCCAAATCAATTTTTCTAATTCTTGGCTCTTTAATTTCCAAAACGAAAGGTCTTCCAGAACCTAACATTAAAACATCAATATCTTCTCTTCCAGCTCCGTGGAATTTTGCCTCATATCCATTTGTCTCCTCCAATATTCTTTCAGACAACAATTCCTCAACAGATTCTAGATATTGCTTTCCTGTTCCGTTACAGGCTTCACAACCTTTTCCCTTACATTTGCTGCATGGCCATTTTGTTTGTGGAATTCCACGAATTAATTTGTTGTATTTTCCTTCAATGTAAATTGGATTAATCTGCAATCTGGCCTTAGGCTTGTTTTTCAAGTCCACATTTACCACAATATCCTGTTTGAATGAATTAATATCTTTTCCTAAAGAACGTGCCAGTTCGTCAGCAATAATCCTATTAAGTTCCTTTTTAATGGATTCTGGATTTAAATCCAATTCATTGGAAAGTTCATCATCCCGTTGTTTAATTTCCTTGCTGATTGTGGTTCCTACCATGAACGTATCGAATTCAACACCCAAATGCTCGATTTTGTTGTAAACCCTTCCATAGAGATAATCATCTACCTTATCAAAAATATTCTCACAGACAACACATTCATTGTCGGTGAAATCTATTTCAAGAATCTCAGACATCTCATCTGCAATTTTAAGGTTGTCATTTTCCTTTACAAGAGGAGCCAATTTACGTCCAAAACAATGTTTGCAGATATTTCCATCGGTTTTATCCAAAAGTTCTTTAGCTTTTGTAATTACTAGTTGATCCATAATATCAAGACTATTTCATGAATTGGCTCATCATACGATTCATGGCACCGTTTCCAAGTCTACCGCGCCTTCCCATACCTTTCATAGCTTTTTTGGTGTTATTGTAATATTTAAGAAGATCCTTAACTTCAGACTCCTCAACACCTGCTCCTCTTGCGATTCTTTGAATACGGGACTGTTTGATTAGTTTTGGATTGTCCATCTCTTCCTGAGTCATTGAAGACATCATTACCTTATAGGTGTCAATCTTGTCTTCAGTCATTTTAGAAGCTTCTTTCGGTATTTTACCACCAAGACCCGGAATCATGTTTAAAACCTGTTGCATAGGCCCCATGTTATTCATCATTTCAAACTGATTTTTAACGTCAGTCAATGTGAATTTACCGCTCATCATACGTTCCATGGTTTTCTCAGCAACATCCTCATCGATATTTTCCTCAGCCTTTTCAATCAATGTCTGGATATCACCCATTCCAAGGAGTCTTGAAATAAATCTTTCAGGGTCAAACAGTTCAAAATCATCGATTCTTTCACCTGTACCGATAAATTTGATAGGAGCACCGGTTTCTGCCACAGCAGACATAGCTCCCCCACCTTTTGCAGAACCGTCAAGTTTTGTTATTATGATGGAACCTATATCAGTAGCCTTTGAAAATGCCTTTGCCTGTTCCCCTGCCTGTTGACCTATTGTACCGTCAATAACAAGCATTGCCTCTGTAGGTTGGATGATATTGTCCAATTCATCCATTTCAGCAATCAAATCAGATTCCTGCTTGTGTCTTCCTGCAGTATCGAAAATAATGACTTTTTTGTTTTTAAACTCTTTTAAACCCTTTTCGGCCAAATCCAATGCATCCTTGTTATTTGGATCCCCATACAATGGAATTTGCATTTCTTCGGTGAGTTGTCTTAATTGCTCATATGCTGCAGGTCTCCATGTGTCTGTACAGACAACGGCGGGATTGAAACCTTTCTTTTGAAGATATCTACACATTTTG
>DAII01000020.1:0-161 GCA_002496065.1 Methanobrevibacter sp. UBA586 | reverse complement strand
CCACGGCCTCACTTCCAAGGAGATTCACCATTTCCTCATAGATGATTGTTATTACATGTTCCCTAGGAGTGATACCTTTTGGAGGTTTTTCTTCAAGTGCTCTTTTTTCTATTTTTTTTGATAAATCTAACACTAATGCAATATTTACATCAGATTGGATT
>DAII01000143.1:2264-6737 GCA_002496065.1 Methanobrevibacter sp. UBA586 | reverse complement strand
TTTGCCATTATAATTCCTCATAATAATTTAATTTATAAATGAAAATAATTTTTAAAAATAGAATAATCTATAACATTAAAATATATTTAGTTAACAGTATATAAGTTTTTAGGTAGTATACTCTGCATTGATTTTGACATAATCATAAGTCAGGTCACATCCCCATGCAGTAGCTGAGAAATCNNGTTTACGATAATCTTATCGCCTTTCATGATATTTTCAGCTTCCTTAAGCTCTTCAGTATCATCCAGAGCCAGAATATTGCCTTCCTTAACCATAAATACTGATTCATCATCATTGGCCAATCCTATTGAGATAATTGATTCGTCCATATCAATTCCAGCATATCCCACTGCCGCGACAATTCTTCCCCAATTTGGATCCGCGCCAAATACTGCAGATTTGAACAATGAAGATGATATGATTGATTTAGCTGCTTTTCTGGCATCTTCAAGAGATTTTGCACCAGTAACATTAGCTTCAATGAACTTAGATGCTCCTTCACCATCCTTTACTTGCTTTTGAGCCAGTATCTTACATATATAGTCAAGGCATTCTTGGAATCTTTCGTTGATTTTGCCGTCACTAACGACTTCAACTCCAGAGGCTCCGTTTGCCAACAGAAGACTTGTATCATTTGTACTTTCATCACCATCAACGACAATCATGTTGAAGCTATCGTCAGTGGCCTTTTTCAACGCTTTCTTGAGATATTTGGCATCGATTACGGCATCAGTTACCAAGAAACAAAGCATTGTTCCCATATTCGGAGCAATCATACCAACTCCTTTGGTAATACCTCCGATTTTTACTGTTTCATTGTTTTCTAAAGTAATTTCAACTGCAAACTCCTTAGGAACAGTATCAGTTGTCATGATTGCCTTGGCCGCTTCAAGGGAGGATTCAGGAGTATTATCAAGTTTTGATAATGTTTCATAGGTTACTTTTTCGATAATGTCCATTGGCATTTCACGACCAATCACTCCGGTAGAGGCAATGGCCACTTCATCCCTAGGGATGTTCAAATCCTTGGAAACCAAATCCACCAATTCATCACAGTCCTTAATTCCCTGTTCTCCTGTAAAACAATTGGCGTTTCCACTATTTATAAAAATTGCAGAAACAATACCGTTCTTAATCATTCTTTTGGTATATCTGACTGGAGCAGCAACCACCTTGTTGGAGGTAAATACTCCTGCAGCCTGACTATCCCTACTTACAATGATAGCTACGCCATACTTACCTTCCTTGCTTCCGGCCACTTCAATACCATCTATACAGGATAAACCTCCAGAAATATCACATATATAATCTAAATTTTCCATAACCATCACCAAAAATAAGAATTAAAAAAAAAGAATAAGTCAATAAAATGTTTCATTGTTATTATAATCTACATGATCAATATCAGGATCATAAATTGAATCTGTACTGTTAGTTAGATTAGTTGTCATCTCATTTGTAACGTTTTCAACATGATTTATGTCAGTGGTATTGTCCATATCATCAATATTGTCCATACCAATTGTAATTCCTGCGACGGCACCTATTCCAAATGCTACAAGAGCAACAACCATTACGAAAACTAATTTACCATCATTTGCCATTTAATCAAAAAATCCTTTATTTTTTTATATAATTTATTCTTTTGATAACATATATAATTTACCAAAACTATAATGTTAACGCATATATTACCGCTATTACAACAGTTATAAAGCTATATAACCCCAATCCAAAAATGGACAGCAAAAAGGTTAAAACAAATACGAAGACAAATACCCCAACCAATTTTCCTTTCTTGTTATTTATCAGATTTAATAAAGTCCTGAAAAATTCAGTTGGAACATTGTAGGCATACAAACCGTTAGCCAATTCAAATACCACCAGAGAGAGCGGAGAGGTTGAATTGAATGTGTCCACCAATTGTGCACGTTGGCCTGCTTCCCTTCTGCTTTTTCCTATTCCGGCCCTTATTTTCGCACCATTGTTTGCTGCAAACCAAGCAGCATCAAGACCTGCACGGATAGCTAAATCCTTTGACGGGAAACGTGCGATAAAGTCATCTCCACCTTCACGATAACCTTCTATTTCAGCTCCACATTCTGAAACTATATAATTTCTAATCCCAGTCATCAGTTCAACAAGCTTGTTTCTTCCGTTTTTGGATATGAACTTTGTTGAATCTATGAGATCAATGAATATGTAGTTGTCAAACTCTTCTGTTTCTCCTTTTGAGAATTTAAACGGAGATTCGAATACCAGTGCATATTCCCCTCCAAGCTTTGTAAATGCAATTCCTGGAAAATTACCTACATCATTGGTATATTCCAGAGATCTTTCAATAGCTGCAGCACCAGTCATCCCTACTGCAGAAACTATAGGAATTCCCTCTTCAAGACCCATGCCAATCATTTTTATTCCAATCCTGATTGCATCATTCTTGCTTGGCATTTTTGCAATTATCTCTTTTGAGCTTATCTTGATTATCTCACCGTTCTCGTTGTAAATCATTCTTTCAAATACATTGATTAGACTACTTGGACGTTGAAGCAAAACATAGAAATAACGGTCACTACCCATAATAATGTTACTTACAAGAGCATATTCCTCAATTTTGTTTTCTGCAGGTTNNTAGCTAAAGTCATCAGGCATGTTTTCAGGACCCAAATCCCTTTTGAGATTAGTCAGAATGCTATTTGAACTAATTTCAGCTTTTTCAATCTCAAGCAATATTGTTTGAGTAAAATTAAAAAGCTCCACATATTCAGTTTCCATTTCATTTGTCGGGAAAAATTTAGTGCCCACGCTAATAGGTTTGAGATGTGTGTATAGCTTAATTAAAAATTTAGTTAAGCTATTAGTCATCGAAACTTCCTCCCTTCTCCAATTCCACTTCAAATTCTCCAGGTCTAGTGAACATCATATCAGGTTTTACTGAAACAAAAGGGAACTTGAATGAACCAATTCTAGCAGCGATTGTACTTGCGATGTTTCTTGAGTTCTTCTTAATGAAAACCTCATCATGAGCACATACGCGAATAACCACATTGTATGGAGCGTTTTCGGTAACTTCATCAGCCAGCATTATGTTTAGTTCGAATGTTTTTGGTTTGGTAAATATATCGTTACGTACCAGTATCAATGGTTTCTTCTCAAGATGCAACCTGTCTGCAATAGTGACAGAAATGCTTCCTGCATTTTTAACAACCATCTTATAATCTCTAGGGTGGACCAGGACGAAGATGACGTAAGGAGCAGCTACTTCAACATCATCAACCATGTCTACAATCTTGTTGAAGAATGGAATTTTTGCAAAGATGTTTTCAAGCTTGCTTTCAAATCCATCCTCATTATCAATACGCATGATGGCCTGCTTGGCTATGTTCAATGGGGAAAGTTCCAAACCTTCCTTGCCTGTGTAAACCTCCCATCTCTTGAAAGTGAGCTGTTTGATAATCTCATCTGAAATGTGTTGCAAGATATTTTTATCCTTTTTAGGCTTGTTAGATTTTCCCAATGTCAGTCTGTTGTTTTCAATGGTAAATGGAATAACCATTGACTTGATGTTTCTAAATTCATCGGCATAATTCCTAAACTTATCATTTGATAAAATTTTAGCGTTTTCTTTGGTAGCTATCTCCAGAATAAAATGATCCGCATCGTTTCCAGCAGGAACCTCCTCTACATTGTCACTTTCCAATAATTTTTCAAAAGTATCCTTATCATCAATTTTATGGCGGAGAGAAGCATCTGCAATAATTACAAATTCATCCCCAGCTTCTTCCAATGCCTTAACAGCTGCTAAAATATTAGACATTAGAGGTTTAGGAATATTATTCTGACTATAATGGGCCACATTAGAAGCATCTATAACTACTTTCATTAAAAAACCACCTAAAGAGTATATAATAATATATTATATATATTTAATATAATATTTAAGTTTATATAATATACAACAAAATAAAAGAAAAAAAGCAGTAAAAAAATATTTTAAAAATCAGTAGACATTTTTGGGATATCTTCCCATAAGAATCTGATCTTGACCAATCTTTTTTAGAATGACATCAATGTACTCTTCACTGATTTCATAAATATTGTAAGAGTTCACATCCTTTCCACGAAGCTTTTTGGAAGAGATAGACCCTGCATTAATGATTAGGGTGTTGTTCATTTTCCAAACATTTGGAACATGCTTATGACCTACCAAAACCATGTCAACCTCNNTCAATATCTTAAGAACGTCCCCTGCATCGGATAGGACATTTCTTTCTCTACCTGTTTTTGGAATTGGGATGATGTGATGATGGAATGCCACAATACTGAACATTTCATTGATTACGCATTCATCCAGCTGATTTTCAAGCCATAACCTTTGAGGTTTTCCTATGGTTCCCTCATTTACATCCTGAAGGGCACTGTTGAGGCCAATGACAACAAATTCATCCCCCTTGCTTAGCTTCCAACTTG
>DAII01000143.1:0-2258 GCA_002496065.1 Methanobrevibacter sp. UBA586 | reverse complement strand
TTCTGGCATCATGGTTTCCTGGAACCGCAAAAAGTGGAGATTCAAACAAGTCCAAATATTCTATTACCTTTTTGAACTGGGTATAATACCCCTTGTTTGTAAGATCTCCTGTTAAAATGATGAAATCAGGATTTATTGCATTGATTTCATCCNNATTTTCTATTGCTACAGTATCTCCATTATTTATCTTTGTTCCTTCACCATTTTCTCCTGTATACCAGCCTCTAAAAATATATCTTCTTTAAAGTCAGAATCACTGACATGTAAATCTGAAATGTGTACAATGGTAACCATTTTATCTATTGAGCTAATTTTAAAATCGCTTCAGCCAAATCTCCTTCACACTCAATTAATGCATCTTCAGCTTCTGCTGCAGATACTCCAGCTTGATTAGCTACCATTTCAATGTCTTCATCTGGAATAACAAGTTCCTGTTCTATTTCGACTTCATGAGCTTTTCCACTTACTTGATAGGTTTCCTGACCCATCACGTTCATCATGCTGACATCTGCATTTGGAATGACAAGTTCTTTGTCTTCAAAACGGATTATGACCTCTTTAACATTTTTAAGTTCCTTCATATCCATTCCCATTTTTTTCATTTGTCTTTCCATTTTTTTCATTTGTTTAGGATTCATTCCTGGTATCATCGTATCTCCTCAATAAATATTAATAATAAAGTATTTTTTGTTGATTATATAATATAAAGATTATTTAAGCCATTTATTAAAATTGAGATTAATTTTTATAAAGAAAATTTTGAATACTTTTGAAAATAAAACAGCAAACAGCAATTACATGAAAATTAAATTTGAACAAAATATTTTGATGCTTGCATTGTTTCTTTTAATTAATTGATGGTCTTGCAAGTCCAATGTTCAAAAATAAGATTGAAAGGTTAGGATTTTTCTGTGTAATAACAATTGGTTTTTGTGGAGCTATTATTGAGAATACTCTAGTGACAAAATAGCCAAATATCTTAATCTGAATACCAATATTCCAAAATATATAAACTGGCAATCATTAACTCCCTCAAAAATGACCTATGAAAGAGATAAATGATAGTGGAAATTCATGGAGACAGTTTGACATTGAAATGGGAAATAGCCTTAGTGGTGTAGCAGGTGAGTTCATTAATATTCCAATATCTACATATTAGTGATAAAATAATAATTACATATAAAAAAGCCAATGTCATAATAACAATCAGCACATTATTATTTTTCGCAATTATAGCAAAATTTATATATACAAATTTTGAAATGTTTGCAATTCTTTATATCGGAGGAATCATCTCAATTAGTGGACTTCTTTTTTTTACTTGGTATATGAAAAGAATATTGAAATGTCTGGATNNACATTTCTCTTGGAAATTTCCCCCTGCATTATATGAAGTAAATTCCATTAATATCCTATTTCTTAGTACAGCAGGTCTTGGAATATTTTTTATATACCTTTTAGGTGTAAAATATTCAATCTTATCTTCATTTGCAATGGGACTGATAGTATTTCTTCCATGCATGAGAATTGGACATCGATACAAAACATTCAATGAAGATAGCAAATATCTAAATGATGAAATCGTGAGAGGATATGATCCTGGAGCATATTTCATTGTGTTATTAACCATACATCAATCTCAATCTTCTCAATAATCCATACAGAATCCATTCTGAATAGAATATTAATTTAATTATTGGAGCATTTTGTTATATCTGGATTGTATTTCCAGACAAATTCAATAAAATACTTCCATTCGACAACAGAACTTTACCTGGACTTATAATATACCTAGGAGTTATAATAATCCTGTTTGTAATATCGATAAAAGGATTAATGCCACCAGAAGTCTTGAATATTTTGCAACACAAGTATTGAAAATAATAGATAATTATAAGTTGAGAAATATGTCCATAAATGGAAGAATCAATAAATTCGATTAATGAAACGGGCCTTTGCAGTTCAAATCATATTGTTTATAACAAGATGGATTCTGACAGTGATTCCTTACCTTATGCTTTTGATTATTGGAACAGTAGCCCCATACTACTTCTACAAAAAAGACAGAGAAGAAGACAAGGACTGGAAAAGAGTCTTCTGGACCTATGGAGTAAACTACTTATTCCTCACACCAGAACTAGGATTGGTGTATTGCCATGCCACACATATCATTTTTATTAAAATAAGAACACAACATTATTTTATTAATTTAGACGATATACTCAATTATTTTTAGAATAACTACAAAACCAATAAGC
>DAII01000022.1:15926-18919 GCA_002496065.1 Methanobrevibacter sp. UBA586 | reverse complement strand
CCAAAACAGACTCCTCTTCAATGGTTTCCTGCTTATCCTCCTTTTTACTGGCGAATGAGAAGAATGATTTTTTCTCCTCCTTGACTACTTCCTCAACTTCTTCCTCTATTTTTTCCGGAATTTGTGGAGCAGTCTCCTCTTTAGAAGGTTCTTCCTTTTTCTTTTTACGTCCAAATGAGAAGAAAGATCTTTTTTTCTCTTTATGAACTTCATCGGAAAGGTTGTTTTCCTGTTTAGCCTCTTCCTTAAGCTCTTCTTCTAATTTGTCACTAGTTCTAGAAAATTTTTTCTTTAAAGATTCAAACAATGTCTAAACCACCATTATAGCGAATATAATTTATTACAATAATTTTTGTAATTTCTAATACTTAAAAATAGATATATAATAAAAAAATGAGGTCAGGNNNNCAATTGCAACCTGCCTTTTGGGATAGGTTATCTTCTTGGTCCACTTGCAAAAAGTCCGACGATAGCTATTATAGCAACCAAAATGAGTATAGCGACAATCATATTACTTGATAACTTATTGTTTTCAGATTTGAAAAGATTCTTACTACATTTAGAACAAAATTTAGCATTCTTTAGATAAATCCTCACCACATTTAGGACAATAATCCATTTTTAAAAAGTTGCCTCAAAATTATTATGTAAATACAAGTTTGTATTTAACTTATAATAAATTAATATGATTTGATTTTATAAAGAGTGCATGTTGAGTTCCTTGGGTGGCGAGTCCTCTCCCAACTATGCAGTGGTTACAATTTTAAAAAAAAGAGTTACACTACATAATAATTCTTATATTGTGCATATATCATAACCAATTGAATAGTTGTTAGAAGTAGCATATAAAGGTTTTGATAAAAATAAAAAAAAAAGAAATTAAAATAA
The DNA here is from genome assembly GCA_002496065.1 of Methanobrevibacter sp. UBA586. Taxonomy (GTDB): domain Archaea; phylum Methanobacteriota; class Methanobacteria; order Methanobacteriales; family Methanobacteriaceae; genus Methanocatella. The sequence continues at coordinate 18,031 of DAII01000022.1, read as the reverse complement.
GATTTAGTATCCGGTCATTTGACCTTGAGCTGTAGCAGCTATCTGATTAGCCTGATTGGTTAATGCACCAACAACATCACTAATTTGCTGTAAGCTTGCAAGCATTTGATCCAAGCTATCCTTGAGGTCTTCTTTTTGACGAGCAACAATAGCCTTGGCTCCTTCAACATCTTTCTTGATAGCATATCCAGCACCAATACTTATAATAATTTCGTCTGTGTTTTTAAGATCCCCTTTCATGAAAGAACCAGCACCAACAGGTACAAATGCTTCAACGGAATCTTTACCTTTTAAATCATCTAAAGTTTGTGTTAATGTATCAATCTCAGCCATAGAAGTCTGGAGTAAATCTATTTGTTGTTGGATTAACTCTGCTTGTTGGTTGTACATATTGATTTCATTAACTATTTGTTCTAAATTTTGCTGATCTTCCATAATTACACCTACTTTTAAATTTTATATTAAGTATTATACTGTTCAAGTATTTATAGAATCTCTTTTACGATTGGGTCAGTGACATCTTCAGGTGCAATTTCAACAATCTCATCAATGGAAATTTGATTTCTGTTGAGACCGTGTTTGCTTCCGAAACGTTCGTAAACTTTTTCTTCAACATCAGATTCACTTGTAGCCTTATATTCTTTTATGAATATGCTTTTGTCTTCACCCATCACAAAAGTACCTTTAACTCTGTAAATTTTTGTTATCATTAGAATACCTCAGAAGTTTAATAATCATCTAAAAAGCCTAATGATTCTTCAACTCTAGCCATTTCAGGACCAGTACTTTCCTTAGCAACAATCGCTCCTTTAGTGTTTGCAAGAGAGCATGCCTCTACTAAAGAAATACCACGGCCAACAGTACCTACATCCCCTTCAACACCGAATACGTCACGAGCAAAATCAACCTCACTTTCAGTAGCATTCTTACCCATTAGAAATCCCTTGTTTGTAACGGTGATAAGAGAGCCTATGATGTCACTACCAACCATTGAGGTGGCTTCAACATCAACATCCAAAGTGTTTGACAATACATCGATTGCATCTTCCTCCAAGAAAGGACTTACAATAGCACCCTTATCATTACATGCAACAATATTACCTACCGCTGTGTAATTTCCAGGGATTTTAGCTACATTTAACCCTAAATCTTCAAGTTGTTTAATTTCCCTATCCAATGCATGAGGAGTTACGACAACACCGTTTGAATTAGCTACAGCTAAAGATCCAATAAGGTTACTACCAGCTATTGAAGATTTTACTACATCAACTTCCAATGCTTCCTTGATAATATCCATCTTTTCATCTAAAAGACCAAATGGAACAATAGCCACATCATCTGTTGCTAAAATAAACACTCCTACATTCGGATTTCCGACAATATCTATTCTTTTTAACATGGTAATCACCTTTAGACTTTATTATTTTACTTGTATAAAAATATGATGCCTATTCTGCTAAAGTTGCTTCAACAACACCATCATCATCTTTAACTGCTTTAACTGTAATTTTAGAAGGTATTTTTTGAATACCTCTTGCCCAAATCATATGATTGATGGATTCGTCTAATTTAACTTCTTCAGCTTTCATATGTTTGATTAAGAAGTTTTGTACCTCTCTAATAGCCCTAGGAGCTCTAATAGTCCTTTTAACTTTTTTAACGTTTCTAAGTGGAATAGTGTATACTCTTTCCATGAAAAATCCCCCTTATAATTTAAGACTGTTTCTTCTCCAATGTCTAGGTTTAGGTCTGTATCTAAGTTTACGGTTAGTCTTAGCATAAGCCCAAATTGGAATTCTTCTGTTTTGTTTAGTTGCTTTTGCCATTCTTAATTTTTTAGCTAATGGTTTATTTCTACTCATTATTTCACCTTTAATACAATAATTATTATTTATATCCAATAACACGAGTTTGATAATGCTCAGGGAAAATATCCATTGAATTTCCACCCTTCTCATCAATTAAAGTCCTTATTTCAACCTCGTAATCAGAATTGTTATCCTTATTACTCCTTTCATGTGAAACTTCAAATAAATTAGAAGTAATTGTTTTAATTGTCTTGAATCCAAAGCTATCTAAATTTATATATTGAACATCCTTACGGC
>DAII01000022.1:3816-15884 GCA_002496065.1 Methanobrevibacter sp. UBA586 | reverse complement strand
TTATCAGCAACCTCTTCAATCACATTTTCATGAAGAAACTTTATACCATCATTGGGAAAACCATCCCTCATAATCATATCACAAGCTTCATCCAAAATGCCCTTGTCAAGATTTACAACTTGGTGTACAAATCCAAGAGATTCCGCTGAAAGACTGGCCGGAATAAAAGAATCATAAACTCCGAAATTAACGGTGCATAGCTCTACATCAAAACCTAATCTCTGCAAAGTGACGCCCATCAATGAGCTGTCCTTTCCACCACTGTATAAAACACAGGCTTTCATTAAAACTATTTCCTTGTAATTTTCATTTCTCTTTTCTGACCGGCAATCTGTTGAAGAAGTACCTTTAACTGTTCGTCAGTTACTTTACCTCTTAGACTTCCTGCCTGTGCTGACTGAATAAGTTGAATCTCAATTTGTTGAACGAGCTCAGGTTTGGTCAATCTTAAGTTAGCCAACCTATTACGTGCTTCAGAGGTTAAGATTTGAGACAAAATCTGTTTCTTTTGAGCTTCAAATTGTCTTTGTGCCTCTTCCTGTTGCATTTGCTGTTGTGCCTGCATTTGCATTTGCTGTTGTGAAGCAGCTTGCTGTGCTTGTAATTCAGCCATTCTTTTACGACGTATTTCATCAAGATCGCTCATATCAAACTCTCCAATAATTGTAATTAATATTTTTCAAGTTCAGGAATATCTTCAATAATTTTACCTGCTATTTTATCTAGGTAAGATCTTCCTGCAGGAGTAACAACTCTTCCACCTTCAACTTTTTCAACAAAACCTGCATCTTCCAATTGTTGTAAAGCTCCTCTAATGATAGCTCCACTACTTTTTCTAAATGATTCAGGACGTACACCACGGTCTTTTTTACCACCGTAGAAAGTTCTTAAACTCATAACTCCGACTGGACCATCCATGTAAACCCTTCTAAAGATAGAAGCGGTTCTAATGTACCACCAATCTGGGTTTTCAGGTTTTCTTTCTTTATGAACTCCAGTCTTTACAAAGTCCGCCCATGCAGGAGGATTGATTTTATCATTGTTTTTAAATTCTTCTGCAACAGTGTCAATTAACACTTCTGCAGGTACATCAAATACAGTAGTCATATTAATTCTCCAATATTTTTTAATTAAATAATGGCCTCATAATCAACTGTAAATTTAAGGTCTAACGACCCGTAACTCTAAATTTAAGCAATGTTAAGGCTTTCTTTTATAAATGACAGCAACATTTCCCCTAACGTCAACGAGCTTGGCTCTGGTTTTTTGGACTATGTCATTTATATAATCATCTTTATCTCTAGCGATATTTTTTGCAAATTTAAGCTTAACAATCTCATTGGCCTTGAGCTGACGTTTAATTTCCTCAATTACGTTGTCATTAACTGTAGCCTTTCCAATGTTAATTGTCATAGCGTTAAGAGCTCTATTCATAAGTTCTTTTTTATTTTGAATCATGTTTAGCTCTCCTTTTATTTTTTTTCTCCTTCTGATAAGGAATTTTCATTGCATGGCCACATTCACCACAAAAAATATTAATATTTTCATTAATTAGCCGGACGGTTGAATTATGACCATAGTAAAGGAAACTATTACAATGTTTACAATACCTTCTGGACCACTTTTCAGGAATTCTGGTATTGTATTTAGTTGATATCTTCTTGGCCATTTCCACATAACGCCTAGATCTCTCAGGGTGTTGGTGAAACTGCATTTCTGCATTCTCAAAAAGAATGTTCATTCTTTCAAGAGCTATATCAATCATCCATTTAGGTCTTCTTCCTCTACTCAAAATATCCCTCAAATATTTATTAGGATATAATATTCAAGAATTTGAATTAAAATGATTTGCGCATAATAAAACAAAGAACCATAGTTAAACATAANNCATAACCTTAGGTTATTATGAATATTAGGAATAATTATGTTTTTAACTATTAATAAATGTTAGGTTTTTCAAAATAATTCTTTAAAATGATTAGAGTTATATTCAGCGAAAATAGCTCCACAAATCAGCTACATTATTATTAATAAAATTGGAATTATGTAATTGTAGCTTGAAGTTCTGTAAAAGTTTTATTATCCATATCTGGAAGTTTTTGTACTAACTGGGATAGAAAAATAAGATACAGTAGTTATAATATATTTTTCTTCTATATTTGGTTATAATAAGATTTAATAACCCAAAATATACCACAAAAATGCATAATCTTTTTAAATAAAATATATACATCATTTAGTTTAATGAAAAAATATAGTGAAATGTTTAAAATGATGTTTAACCAATTATACAACTGAAATAAGGAAAAAGAAGATTAATTTGAAATAAGCCATTCCATATAATCGACATTACCGAAAGGGCATTGGATGTTTCCATCAATAATATCACTTATCACTTCAACGGCATCCTCAACTGTCAAGGATGAAACTTCAACTTCACTTACCATATCCTGATACAAATCAAATGCTTCACAGCTGCATACTCCAAGAGCCTCTGCCTCTAGGTTTTCTCTAATTTTAGAAGCTGAGTAATTTCGAGCCTCTAGTCTTTTCTTTAAGATTTCAGGATTGGCTCTCAATACAATTACCTTGTCTGCACCGGAACAGAGATGACTTACATGACCTTCCACAATAGCTATTCCATCAAAATCATCAAGTTCCTCATGAAGCTTTAAATCCAAATTATCTATGTCTATTACTTCATAGCCCTTATCCAAATCCTTTCCTAGAGTTAAATTGTTTTCAAAAACAAAGTCATTGATTTTGATGAGTTTAGCTCCAATTTTAAATGCCAATGCTTCGGAAATTGTTGTTTTACCTACAGTAGGTGTTCCGCTAATAAAAATAGTTTGTTTCATGAATTCACCAAAAATTAAAATAGTGAATTATTTCTTTAAAATAATTCTTAAAACATCCTCATCTTCAAGTATGTGATCAGGACCGACCTTCTGACCAGGAAACTTTACAGATGTTCCCCAGATCTTTGCATGACGGAAGTTCTTGACAAATTCCCTATGGAGCTTTCCACATGCATCAATTACTGTAGATCCCTTTTTGATTACCAGAGGATCCTCCATGTCTGCTTTTCTTCCNNCCAAGTCAAGATTGTCAAATATTATGTCCTTAAGCTCGTCGATGTTTGTCTTTTTGTCTGCAGATATTGGGATGAATTCAGGTATGTATTTCTTAAGCTCTTCAAGGTATGCATCATCTACAAGGTCCACCTTATTTAATAAGATTAACATTGGAACATAGGATTTATTTCTATCGAGAACATCAATAAATTGATCCATGGTTACGTCATCCCTAAAAAGCACATCTGCATTATGCATGNNCCGTACTCATTAATAATGGATCTTATGGTTTTTTCATCCAGATGTGTCAGTGGCACAGTTGATGATATATGAACTCCACCTAACTTTTTACGTTTTACAGTAACGTCAGGTTCCTTCTGGTTAGGTCTGATTCCAATATTGTGAAGCTCATCTAAAATAACCTTCAGATGTTGTGGGTTCAATGTATCAAGAACAACCATAATCAAATCTGCAGTCCTTGCAACAGATAGAATTTCTCTTCCTCTACCTTTACCACTGCTCGCTCCTGTAATAATTCCAGGAATATCAAAAACCTGTATCTTTGCATTTTTATGTTCCATAATTCCAGGAACGATATCCAATGTTGTAAACTGATATGCTCCCACCTTACTTTCAGCGTTTGTAATTTCATTCAATAAAGTAGATTTTCCTACAGACGGAAATCCGACCAAAACAACAGTTGCATCTCCTGTCTTTTTAACGTGAAATCCCTGACCTTTAGTACCTGAGCTACTTCTCTGCAATGATTCCTCTTTTAGTTTGGAAATTTTTGCCTTTAGCTTACCGATGTGATGAGAAGTTGCCTTATTATATGGTGTCTTTTGAATTTCATCTTCAATTGCCTTTATTTTCTCCTCAAGTCCCATTAAACCACCATATTATGATTAAATAAAATTAAAAAAAATTGAAAAGTAATTAGGAAAGAATCCTAATTAACTTATTTGCTAGCTCCACCAGCTACAGTATTGTTGAAGTTTACTTGCCATAGAGAAACTCCGCTTTCTGAATGTACCTGAGTGAAGATATCCTGATTGTATCCTCCTTCCAAGTATAGGCGAGTAAACATTGAATTCCGTAATTCATTACTAATAAGCAATGGAGTATATGAATTTCCATCAGCCATTAGGAAAATAGTGTAATTTCCATCGTTTGAATTAGGAATTGTTTGGTTTTTAGTTATTTGATTGTTTTCAATAGCTATCAAGTAAGAAGCCTTTAAAGGATTGAATTCAGTGTCATTTACTTTTAAAGGTTCTCCTGTTTCTGTAACTATAGCCTCTGTGTGAGCCGCTGTTGNNAGTTCCTCTTTCAATAACAATATTATATGTTACACCACTTTCACTGAGAATAGGATATTTTACTGTTTGTCCTGGTTCTACAGTAACCTGTGATTGTGGAACGAAATACTGATAGTTCTCTGATGATTGATTTTCAAAGTTCCATGAACCGAAGTAACTCCACCAGCCTGCCTTTTGCAGCATATCTGAACTTGCAACAAATATTACAGGACGTGGATTTGCAGGGTGAGTGTATTTGATTACACTATCTGCCTGAGCACCAGTCAAATGATATTTGCTGGTTAATGTGTTCTTGGCATCTGCAGAAGTCAATGGTAAAATTTCACATAGTATGCTAGTTGTCTTACCACTGTTTTCAGTGTAGTTGTTCAATTGTGCAACAGCCTGATCACCAGTAGTATCTAACATTCTAAATATACCTGCGGATAACTCTAGGTTATCTGTTGTCATAGCCTTACCCAGCCAGAATGCCCGTTCACCAGATTGTGAACCACCGTCAAAGGTAACTTGTCTGTCTGCAGCTACTTCAAATAAATAACCGAAATCCCACCAAGATGTGATAACTGTATCAGTAGGAGTATTATCGTCAATCCATTCCAATGCATTCCACATTGCATCATTTGTACCTGGCAATACATTATTAGAAGTTTGATATGCACCACATACGGTTGGTGAAACAAGTGCTACTACAACTAATACAATGGCCAACCATTTTTTAAGAGGCACACTAGTTGATGTTGCAGTTTTCTTAGTTTTTATGTTGAATATGAAAATGTATCCTAGTACAATGGCTACAACCATCACTACAATACCATAGAATACATTAAGAGTACATATTGGATATCCTCCAAGAAGTGCAGTAATCACTATGATTGCCATTAACCATTTGTTAGAGATGTTTTTATCCTTAATATAGTTAACAGAGTATCCTACAAACATACCGGCCATAATACCGAATGGCAATACCAATGTGGTAATGAATCTTGAACCTTTTGTTACAGCCAATATGGATACGATAGTCCATACAACAAACAGAGTTGTATACATTAAGGTAACACGTTTGGAACTCTCAATTTCATCTGTTGAACTGAATTCCTGAAGTTCACTAAGAGAAATCTTGAATTTATTCTTATCGTCAATTCTTTTAGCAGAAGCTTTTCTTTTGGACTTGTGTGGTTTTTTAGTCACATTGGTTTCAGATTTGACCTTAGCTGATCTGAGTTTCCATATTTTATTTGCCAATGTGTAAAGCACGATTAATCCTGCAAACAAAACAACGATTCCACCAATACCGTTAATTACACCGTTGGTGTTTGCAACGAATGCTGCATCCATACCAGAACTTACAAGAGCAGGCTGTTGCATCTCAGCAACTGAAACAAGTACATTAGGGAATCCAGCTACACTACTGGAAACTGATTGTAAGTTAAGCAATGAAGCTAATTGTCCGAATATACCAAATATAACATCAAATCCTTTAGTAAGACCCAATATAATAAATCCTATAACACCAATTAAAATAATAGAGTATAAATCTCTTTGATGTACAAACCAAGCCAATTTATTTGAATATTTACTTTTATCATTGTCCCCAATATTAAATACATAACATAAGATTAGGTAGATTACAGAGAAAAGACCCATAACCGCTATGTAAAAGATATAACCTGTCCAAGACAGGGAGAAAAGACCTATAGATGCAATTGAAAATACTGCAAATACAATCTTCCATATGATATTCTTCGAACGCAAGCTCTCCATAAAGAAGAATATGAAGAACAGGGCAAATATGAAGTAGAACATATCTGTATCGAAAAATCCAGGATATGTGTGAGCAAAGTAGTTTGGTGCCAATGTAATGATTAAGGACGCTACTACTGCCCCATAGCTATTGGTAAGTCTTCTTGTAAATATGAATGCCGGAATTACAGCAAGACATGAAATCAACGCACCAGTCCAGAATGCAACTTCTTTTACATCATAGGAACCGAATGAGTTAAAGACATTGTACATGAAATCCGTTACATAGACAATACCCAGCTCATAATTAATTACCTGACCATCTGGGGCGTATCTGTGGTAATCCATTTCTGAATTGTTGACCACATCATCACCTATGTGACCTGTTGTAATGTAATTATTCGCCAATCTGTAGTTATAGTATGAATCCATTTCACTAAAATAAGGAAGACCCTCAGAATCTATATAATCCCCCTTCGCATCGTCTGGAAGAACATTGAGATCCGCTGCAGGAGCCCTTAAAGCGAAAACAAAAGCTATTAAAATTAAAATAAGGAACACTGATTTACCTATTGTTAATAACGTTTTTTTGTTCATCTAAATCCTCTTTTATTATTTTATTATTATGTTAACCAAAAAACATAAAATAAAATTATAGTTTATATAAATTCACAGAATAAAAATATGTAAAAAATATTTTTATTGAATTATATATTATTTTTAGTATTATTAAGTATTTGGATTTTATTAAAAAAAGGAAGGGTTAGAATCTTATTTGGAAGATTTTAAAATAGCATCCAATTCATCGACAGAACAGGTAAATCTGCATTTTGGGAACGCTGAACACCCTATAAATTCCCCAAATCTGCCTGAACGTTTAAGAAGGTTACTACCACATTGTGGACATTTACCTACCACTTTAGGTTCCACTTTTTTGGTTTTGTCCTTGCCGCAATCAGGATTGAGACATGCATGAACCGGAGGCTTACTACCAAATGAAATCATAGGCAGACCACATTTGTCACAAGTTTGCTTTAGAATTCTGGCACCCTTTGGAAGTGAGAATGTAGTCTTGCAGTCAGGATAGTTAGAACATCCAACAAAATATTGTTTTGTCTTTGGAGAATACCTTTTAACAAGATTTCCTTCACAGTTAGGGCAGTCACAGATTATATTACTTTCCTGATATGCATCATAGATATGAGTTCCAATATCCTTTTCGTTTTTTTCGATATCATTGAGAATATTGGTGACCTCTTCCTTACCTTCCCTGATAATATCATCTTTAGTTGCTTTATCATCGTCGATTGACTCCAACTTGTTTTCAAAATCCCTTGTCAGCTCTTCACTGGTCAAATTATTACAGTATGTATTGAGTGTGTTGAAAATGTTTTCACCTAGCTGATTGACCTCAATCTTATTTCCTGATATGTATTTCCTGTCATAGAGCTTGGTTATGATGTCAGCACGAGTAGCCTTGGTACCCAATTCCCTTTTTTCAAGTTCCTTAATAAGAGAAGCCTCATTGTAACGTGCAGGAGGTTTGGTTTCCTTCTCTTCAGAGATTATCTCAGCAATTGCAATTGAATCTCCTTCACTGATTTCAGGGAATTTCTCATCGTCTATTTTTCTAAATGGATAATGTTCCATCCATCNNCCTTGTGGGTTACCCTTCTGCGTCTAAAGAGGAACATCTCATCGGAAATGTTAATGTGAGTACTCATTGACTCGAATTTGGCCTCTTCGAAGAAAAGAGCAATGAATCTGTAAACGATTAAATCGTAAATCTTCTGTTCGTCCTTAGAAAGATTAGAAGGCAGGATTCCAGTAGGGTGAATTGCAGGGTGAGCAGCATCCTCCTTTTTACCTTCATAAGGTTTTAGTTTAGCAGGAAGCTTGTCTATGTGTTTCCTATACTGAGAATTGTTTCTCAATTGAACAAATATGTTCTTGAATCCAAGACTTTCAGGAAGTTTTTGAGAACCAGTACGAGGATAGGAAGTATAACCTTCACTATATAGTTTTTGAGCAATTACCTGAGTCCTTTTAGGTGAAAAACCAAATACATTATATGCTTCAGCCTGAAGGCCACCTAAATTAAATGGAACTGGAGGTTTTGTATTTGAGTGAGATATTTTGATAGAATCCACAACCCCATCCTTACCTTCACATTTGCTTAAGATTTCTTTAGCACGGTTTTCATCAAAGATTTTACCGTCAACATGATCTGCAATAATCTCATCCTGCTCCAGTTTTGCCTTGATTAGCCAGTAAGGTTCTGGAATGAAATCCCTGATTTCCTTTTCACGTTCAACCAAAATAGACAATGCAGGAGTTTGCACCCTACCTGCAGACAATCCCAAATACCTTGATTTGGCTGCCCTGACAGATTGAGTCAAAGCCTTTGAAATGTTAACACCAAAATAATAGTCCAAGACGTGACGAGCAATACCACTGTCAACCTGATGATTGTCTATGTCAATACGGTTTTCATATGCTTCCAGAATATCCTTCTTGGTCAATGTGGAAAACTTCATACGAGTAGCTTTTTTTAATGAATCCTTACCGCAACCGTATTTTAAGGCCTGATATCCTATTAAAGTACCTTCTATATCGTAATCGCAAGCATGAATATAGCTATCTGCACCACGAGCATGTTTTTCAATGGCCTTGATGTAGTTTTTGGTGTATGCCTTGTTTTTCTTGTCAACTTCATACAAAGGTGCCCAGTGAAGATCAAAAAAGAAATCATCCTTCGGATTATCCTTGGCCAGTGAATATAAATGTCCAACTGCTGAAAAAACACTTATATCCTTTTCTCCCCTATTTAAAGTCCCATATTTGACTTTTTTATTATATCTATGTTCTTTAGCCTTAGAATCCAATGCTTTAGCTATTTTTTCAGCCGAACTAGGCTTCTCACAAATAATTACTTCCTGCATTTTACCAATTGCTCCTATATAATCAAATATTATTTAATGAATATCAATGTATAAAAAGATTTTGATAAAATTTTTTAAAAAAAAATAAGAAAAAATAGGATTTATCCTAATTGTCTACAACGAATTTGGGAACTCATTCACAGTTTGTTGTGACATTTTGAATATAATTGTTGCCATTGCCATAAGTCAAGTTAACTAATTGTCTGATTTGCCAAATCACATCTGCAACCAATTTAACTGAAAATTTATCACCAACAAACAGTTGCTACTTATGATTTCCATACTGATTTTAAGCGAAAATGCTAATAGGCAATTAAAATAACCACTATTGTACAACAAGACTTATTATTTATAATTCCCATTAACTCAAAGTAATTAGGTTAACAATAAGTAATGAATATATGTTAAAAAATAGAAAAGAATTTGAGATTAATTAAATCCGCCAAAAAAGTAAACAAATGCCAATACGATAGCGGTTAAAATTATCCATAAAACATACTGTTTATTATCCATAATAAACATCCCATCATTAAAAAAGATAAAAAAAGAAGTTAAAAAGTAATTAAATACTTGTTTAACCTATGTTGTATTTTTGTAAGAGTAAAAGCTCTTCGGTAGATAATTTTCCACCTTTTTTGAATTTTTCAAAGATAGTTTCAGCTTTTTCTTTCTCTTCACTGTTTTTATTACTTTTTGGACCAGATTTGGTTTCAGTTTTTCTTCTTCTAGGTTTGTTAGTACCTAATTTTTTATTAATAACGTGAATGTCGCTTAAAACAACTTTGAATTCTTCGTGTTTAGCGGAAGCATTTTTACGAGCTTCGATGAATTTTTTGTGTGCTTCATCAGCCGCAGTTCTGATATCATCAGTTTTTCTGAAGAATTCTAACATTTTTTCGTGTGCTTCTTGAGCTTTTTCTGAGAGATCGATAACTTTAGCGTGTTCTTCTTCAGATAATTTTTTAAGATCTTGAGCTTCACCTTGGACTGATTCATCTTCTTTAATCTCGTTTAGTTGTTTTCTTAAATCATTTGCATTTTTAACAAGTTGATTTTCTTTTTTAATATCTAAAACACGAGTTTCGATGATTTTATCAATCTTTTTAATCTCATTTTCTATTTTAATTTTGTTGCGTTTACCAGAAGACCATTCTAAGTTTTTGAGTTTGCTGTTTGCATCATTACGAGCTTTTTTAGCTTTTTCTACTTCCTTATTGATTTCATTACGTTGGTTTCTGAATTCAATAGCTTTGTTTAAGTTTTCTTTTAATGAAGCGTTTAACTCATCACGGATTTTACGTTCTTCTTTAGCAATTCTGTTGAATTCTTCCCTTTCATCAGCAATTTTGGAGATTTCAGCTTCTTTGTCATCTTTTTGTTGCCTTACACCTTCCATGGTGTCAGCAAGTACAAATTCAGATTTTGGAAGGGAGTCTTTTTTAGCTTTAGGTTTTTCAGCTTCTTCGACTTCTTCAGCTACTTGTTCTTCGATTTCAACATCTTTAGCAGCCTCTTCAAGTTCCTCTTCTTCTTCAGCTTCTTCGATTTCTTCTTCGACAGCAGCTTCTTCAGGAACAACTTCGTCTAAAGCTTCTTCGATTTCTTCAGCATCTTCTTCTTCGATTTCAACATCTTCAGCTGCTTGTTCAAGTTCCTCTTCGACTTCTTCATCTTCGATTTCTTGTTCAACAGCCGCTTCTTCAGCAATATCGGCAGTTAATTGATTATTAATTTCATCAAAGACTTTGTTCAAGTCTTTTTCGTCTACTACAATGTCAGCTATTTCTTTTACAGAAGGTTTTGCATTGAATCCTATTCCGATTCCTGCAGCTTCAATCATGGAAATATCATTTGCTCCATCACCGACAGCAACTACTTCATCTAAAGAAATATCTGCTTCTTTAACAAGATCATTTAAGACATCTGCTTTGGTACCAGATACTAAAGGACCTTCTACTTCACCAGTCAATTTACCATCTTCAACAATGAAACTGTTAGTGTAAACGTAGTCAACGTCTAATTTTTCCTTAACTACATCTGCAACAACATCAGAACTGCCACTAATAATAGCTACTTTCAATTCTTCATCTTTTAAATTATTGATAGCTTCTTCAGCACCGTTCATTAATGGAAGTTCATCAGCAACTTTTTGAATATCTTCAATAGAAGTTCCTTCAAGAAGTTTAACTCTATCTTTGATAGAAGTTTCAAAGTCTATTTCCCCTTGCATAGCCTTTTCAGTAATTTCAGCTATTTCTTCTTCAACATTTGCTAATTTTCCTATCTCATCTATTGCTTCACCATCAATAATAACATTATCTAAGTCAAATACTACAAGTTTAATCAACTATACCACCAATTATATTAAATCTAGCTCACGTAATCTATCGTAAGCTCTTTCGACACCAAGTTTGGCATCGTCACGGGTTTTAGCACCGGTACATACAACTTTACCGGAACCGAATAATAATAGAACTACTTTAGGATCAGATAATCTATATACCAATCCTGGGAACTGTTCAGGTTCATATTCTGTATCTTCAAGTTCTAAAGCTACAGCTTCTAAGTTTAATGTGGATTCTAAATTACCAGAAGCCACGATGTTTTGAATTATAATCTCAAATTCATGAGGAATATCCGAATCTATTGTTCTCATCAAATCAACAGTCTTTTTGATTGCCAATTTTGAATCGTCAATAGATTTCGCGCCAGTACAGACAAGTTTTCCAGAACTAAAAATCAGGGCAGCAGTTTTAGGTTCTTTGAGTTTGAAAACTAAACCTGGGAACTGTTCACGATTAAATTCAACACCTTCTAAAGCTTTGGAAATCTCCGTAAGAACAATATCTTTTCCAATACTTGCAGAAGCCACAATGTTTTCAATTTTAATATCAACATCGGTCAATTTAAAACCTCCAATTAACTTTTTAAAATAAGTAAAGTAAGAATTAAAAATAAAAAATTATCCTTAAATTTTTACTATTAAATAATAT
>DAII01000022.1:2326-3754 GCA_002496065.1 Methanobrevibacter sp. UBA586 | reverse complement strand
TGATAGAAGTTGAAGTAAAAGCAAAAATTGATAATTTTGATGATATGGAAGAGAGGATATTGAAGTTGGGAGCTGTTGAAACTAAAACAGAATTCCAAGAAGATTTGTACTTCAACAGTCCAATCGTTGATTTTGCCGAAACCGATGAGGCATTGAGAATAAGAACCACCAAAAACGGAGAAATTGAAAACATTTTCATAACCTACAAGGGGCCAAAAATGAATAAAGAAGCCAAAACAAGAAAAGAAGTTGAAATGGCTATTGAAAATGCTGAAAAAGGAAACGACATCCTTGAAAGCATTGGTTTTAGGCAAGTTCGGGCTGTACGCAAAAACAGAAAATACTTTGAATATGAAAACTTTGAAATAAGTCTCGATGACATTGAAGGTCTTGACCCATATATGGAAATTGAGATTTCACTTCCTGACGGAACAGATTATAGTGAAGCTCAGAAAAGCATTTTTGATTTGTATGAAACATTGGGGATTGTAGACGGATTTGAAACCACATCATATCTGGAACTTTTAGAAAATAAAAACTAAAAAAATAGGCCGTATTAATCCTTATAATAGCTGAATCTTTTGGAAAGCTACTGACTTGTATTCACATCCAGAAACCTCCTAGTAGGAATAATACTCTTCTGCTTGCAGTGATGATGCTCAAGTACAAACTGACCTACAAGCATTTTAACAATTTCATATGATATCGGCAGTGAATGTGATTATAAGGATAATTGCTATCTAACCTACATCAATCACAAGATGAAATCTATCTTAAAATTAAAACATGTTCTAAAGAAAAAAACCCTTTGAAAACCTGTCTAGAGGAATAATCATCAATCTAAAATCATGCAAAAAGGAAATGGACGCCAGTGAATAGTTTTCATTCCAGAATTCTCCTGACTTCCATCACAAGCTCTGCAAAGTCTTTCATGTTAGGATCAAAGGACGACCATAAGTCCAAATATCTAAAAGAGGAAATTTCACTTTTTAAATAGGAATACTTCTCAAGGAAGTCTTCCCTACTCATTTTTCCTAATTCTACCTTTTCAGACTCTATCTTGCATTTGGAACAGTCAAGAATCAACGATGATATCCTGTTAATTTCAATATTTACCCTTTTCAAGGCTTCCTTAAGATAGAGGATAGTTTCCACATATTCCTTCAAATCCATATCAAAATAGGGAATTATCTCCAGATGGCTAAAAGAATCAATCTGACCATTAAATCCGTTGATATCATCTGGAAGTTTGGATTTATCATTATAATCATCGATTGTTGATTTTAAATCATTTAACATATCAATTTCCTTATTGACCTCATTGAAAAGACTCTCAATAGCTTCGATGTCACTGTAGGGAACCTTAAATGATGAATCAAATGCCTCAAATGATTTAAGGTCAATTGAGTTCAGCTCATCCAGCATCTG
>DAII01000022.1:0-2242 GCA_002496065.1 Methanobrevibacter sp. UBA586 | reverse complement strand
TTGACCTCCTCAATGCGATTGAAAACACTCAAATAGCTATCAAACTGGTTTTCGCTCATCAAATCGGAATAATTTTCAAAGAATTCCTTATAGTCACTGTTGAAATCAGCCAGCTTGTGGAAATCATCGAAGTCCTTAAAATCACCCCATTTTTCGTTGAAATCATTAAAATCGTTTTTGAAAGATTCATTTCTCTCAAGATCCGCTTTTTTTATAGCTAACTCTTCCCATTTCTCATCATAATTGTTGAAAAAGTCAATTGTGTCTTTAATCTTATCTGTATCATCCAACAAATCAAAATAGTCAAATCTTGACAATTCCTTTCTAAATTCAGTTTTTTCATCTAAAAACTTATGCTTTGTATAATCATCAACGATTTCATAGACCAAATTGTCAAATTGCTCATTGAAAATGTCAATTTGAGAGTTAAGAGTATTAACCTTCTCCTGCTCCTGATCGATTGCATTGAAGACGGACCTTATATTTTTAACTTCATCTATTGAATCCTTAAAGTCCAAATCAAAGTAAGGTAACACTTCAAGATTATTTAAAGAAAATATCTCTTGTTTAAATAAATCGTGGTTGGATTGTTTTTTGGAAAATCCATCGAAGTATTTTTTAAAGTCAGTGAAATATTCTTTTAAATCATTGATTTTATCCAAACAAGACTTGCAGTCACGAATAAACTCATTAACCTNNACTGAGCCGTTTTCATATCCTGATTCTGCTGTTGAGTTCGATTCTCATATGTACTGCTTCTTTGATTCTTCACTTTCATGGATGGAAGCCGAGTACTTTTGCGAAGAATTGGGCGGACACCTTGTAACGATCAATAGTGAAGCTGAACAGGCTTTTGAGCAATCATTAACCTCATCAAGTTCATTGATTTTACTATCTAGAGTCCCATCATAGCTAGATATAATATCATAATAGTCATTGTCCATAATTTCATCTAATCTTGTGGAAATGATATCCAAATAATCCCTCTTGGCCTCATCGGTAATTTCATCATTGTTTAAAATCTTCAGCACTTCCTCACGAGAGAGATTAAGTTCCCGAATTTCTTCTGCAAACTCATCAAGACTTATTATAAGATTACATCCATTGTGGAAGTTTCTTAGATAATACTTGTAATCATCATTTTCAATCACAATCATTTCAGGGAATTTATAGTTGGAGATATCATTTTTGAACTCCCATGCCAACCTTAAAAGATTTTCATTTGGATTTTCAATGTTTTCAAAGAAATCCTTCCACTTCACAAGACTTTCCAAATCAGCTATAATCTCATTTTCAGCTTCCTTATTTGATGAAAATGCTGATTTTAACTTGGAAAATCCCTTATCCTCACTGAGATAGAAGTAAACTTCAGATCCACATTTTTTACATTTGGACAATTCCAAAGAACTGTATTCCTTTTCGCAATTTGGACAGATTTTTTTAAGCAATATCCACACCTATCTAATATTTTAATATGTTTTCCAACTCGTCACCATCACAGCATATCTGCATTTTAGAAATCCTGTACAACTTACAAGGCCACGCCACATTTGGGCATTTGCCAACAACATTACTATGTTTTTATGATTGAAAGAAGGAGCATCCTCTTTTGAATTTTCCTGTTGCTCATTTATACTCTTCAATCAAATCGAATTTTCCATTTAAGCTTTTTCTACCATTACATGGATTTCCATTCTATTGAGAAAGAGGCAAAATTCTATATAAAACGAAAATATGCTATCACATTTACCTCTTGTTATTGCTACATTAACCTAAGCTCTTCAACAAATTCATCATAACATATTTAAGAACAGTGATTTTTTTACTTGAGAATCCATATAGCTATTTTTCAAATCAAGCAAATGGCATTATCCCTAGATAAGTGACGTCAAGAACCCATGTTCAATGAAGAGTCATTTTCATAAATTATCATTATTTGAATTCACAATCATTAAAGGGACTACCAGTGGTTTCAAGATAAATCCTTATGGAAAATCTGTATTTTGACAGTATGATAGTTCCTTTCAGCATTTAGTACAATTACTATTTTCTCACTGAAAATTTCTTAACTNNGACACAATTTCCTAAACAACTACCACTCATTCCAGATTTTAATATGTTATTTATAATATCATATAAATTTAAATAACTATATTTATATGCATTTATATAAAAATATGTTAATTATTAATTTAAATTTACAGATGTGAGATTCTTGAAATATCATATAAGTCATTATAAC
>DAII01000091.1 GCA_002496065.1 Methanobrevibacter sp. UBA586 | reverse complement strand
GTAGCAAAAGACGCTGAAATTTACATGGATGAAAAAACCTACAAACCAATTCCAATCGTTGTAGGTGGAAACCACTTATTACCAGCTATTGAAGAAGCTATTGAAGGACTTGAAGCTGGAGAAACCAAAACCATCGAAGTAGAAAGCAAAGGTGCATTCGGTGACAGATCATCTGAATTGGTTCAATTAATTCCGATGAGAGAGTTCAAAAAACAAGGTATGACTCCTGTACCAGGTATGCCAATTAGTGCTGGTGACAGAACCGGAAGAATATTAACCGTAAACGGTGGAAGAGTAAAAGTGGATTTCAACCACGAATTAGCAGGAAAAGACTTAGTTTACGATATTGAAGTAATTGAAATTCTCGAAAACGATGAAGACAAAATCAAAAGTATGATTGAACTTCATTACGGTTCTCCAAACATGGATATTGACAAAACCGAAATCGACATTGACGGAAACACCGTAAACATCACTTTAGACGAAATTACCAAATTCGATCAAAAATCCTACATGGATGTAACCTTTGCAAGATTCAGAATAGCAAAAGACATCTGGGATAACATGGACTTCGAAAAAGTTAACTTCGTTGACTCCTTCGAGAAAAAAGATACTGAAGCAGATGCAGAAGAAGATGAAGAATAATTCTTCTTCTAAATACTTTTTTTATTGGCGACAGCCACAATTCCTGGAATGTTTTCCACCTTTAATCTGAACATAGCTTCAATGCCCTCATTTTCAAATAAAACACACTCTTTTTCTAAAACATTGCTTGTTAAAAGGGCAGCTACAGGAGGAGTTATTACAAAAATGGAATTGTTTTCATAAAGCTTTTCCTTTGTTTCATCACTTAAGGAACCTTTCCCGATATGAATTTTAACACCATTTTCACTTAGAAAAGGTATTGTACCTTCAATTTCTTCCTTGTTGCTTGTGGTAGGGGCAATTCCCGCATCGCTGACTGCAGTATGCATTATGGCAATTCCCTCAAAATCGAATGGAACAGCATCCTCTTTTATTAATTGAACCAGCTGTGGAAGTGCCGCATCACGACCTGTATAGATTTCTCCGCTTATCGAAATTTTATCTCCAACATTTAATTTGGATATTTCCTCGCTAGTTATTGGTGTTTTAATTTTCTTCATGATAGTTAGTTTGGCAATTTTATAAAAAGTATTTTTTTATGGAGTTGTCTAATTCATCGACCAAGAGTATATATTGGACGATGTGAGGATGAATAATCGGACTTTTGGATTAAAGAAATAATGTGTCATTATTCATTTTCACACATTGTTGTAGTAAATATTATTATATTGTTATAATATAATGTTTAATAATAAACAACTTATGGTGATTGCAATTAGTTTCTTGGACAATATCAAAGTTAAATTTAACACTAAAAATCCTGCTTTAGAGCTTCGAGNNAATCTCTCAAGAAAGGCGATGCATTTCATGATGTTATCAAGGATAATAAGGAGATTATTGTTCAATGGTATATAAAAGGTCGTAGGGGAAACGAAATTCATGCAAACTTTTACAATCAATTAAATAAGCTGGCCGGTGATGATTTAATAATTGAAGATTTTACAACCATTGTAGAAGCAGCAAAACAGTCTGGAAGCTTTTTAGACAATAGGCAGGATTTAATCTTATTCAACAGTCCTCTGGAAATTAATGAATGGTATCTGAAAGGGCGTGATGGAGATGCAAATTTTCAATGGTTTTACAACTCAATAAAACAATATGTATTTCAGGATATAATCAGATATGATGAAAAGCTATTGTTCACTTTGCTGGATGATGGTGTGGATTTGGACGTGGCTCTAAACTCTTCAAAAATATTTTCAAGCAAAAAGGAATTCAAGGAAAACGAATATCCATTAATCAGGTCATTCGTTGAAAAACATTCAAAGGAAGCGATTGTTGAAGGTCTTAAGGAAGGAAAGCTATTTTCTGATCTTATTGAAAGTGAAGATATTTATAATACTCCTGAGGAAATCATATCATGGTATGAAAAGGGAAGAAACGGTGATGAAAATCATAGGGGTTTCTATAATCGGGCATTGCCTTTTGTCGTAAAGCAGGATTACAATAAGATTAGTGATGCAATCAACAGAGGAGTTCCAATAAAAGAACTTTTAACGTTGCCTAGTATAATATCTTCCAATCATGAATTCGAGGCATATTTGCCGTTGCAGGAAGAACGTTTTGAAACATTCATTGAACAGGACGCACAAAAGGCCATTTTAAACAGCTGTTCTTGTGGAGTTCCATTCAAGGAAGCTATCAAAGATTATGTTTTAAAATATAATTCCAAGGATATTGAAATCTGGTATAAGCTAGGTAGAGCAGGAGATTCAGATTATAAGGAATTTTTTGATAAGATTTCACCATTTGTACTGAAGGACGATTGTGAAACAATATTAGAATATGTCCAGCGGGGAAAATCCCTAAATGAGGCCATTGATGAAGCAGATTTGATTACTTCAAAGGAAGTCATGGAAAAGCTATACTCATTGGATGAATTTGACAGTGGGGATATAGCCACTCTTGTAAATATGACCATAGATTTGCTAATTTCAAATACGGAATATTCTATGATAGATTTTGATTTCAATGCTGAAAATGAAAACATCGATCAATGGATTGAGCTTGGTAAACTTGACATTTATCCATTTAAGGAATTTTATGATGAGTATTTGATTTATATAACTCAATCAAAGGTTATTGAGTTACTTGAAAATAACGAACTCTTCTACAATGCAATAAACATGGTTGATTTGGCCTACAAATCTGAAGAAATATTGGATTGGTTCAACAAGGGTAAAAATGGGGAAAGATATGTTGAATTTTATGAAAAATGCGCTCCTTTCACAATTAATGAAACAAAACAGCTAATAATAGAACATTTGAAAATGTATAACTCTTTTAATCAGGCCATTGAAAAGCACAGCACATTATATGATGAGAATGAAATAAGAGAATGGTTTAACAAGGGTAAAAAAGGAGAAGACCATGTTGAATTTTATGAAACCTGTATGAAAATAATGNNTTGCATCTTTGGATGATTTGCTAACTCCAAAATATGAAGAAAAGCTCAAATCAGGTTCATTGACAGTAAACGATTACGATAATATAATAGAGGAGATTTATCAGATTGGAAAACATTTTGTTGATTTTGATGAAGATGACTCAATATTCGATAAGGTTTCGAAAATTGTTAATGCATACACTCCATGGTCATACAAGTCAAGAGGAAGTGAACTAGGCTCTTACAAGTCCAATTTCATTAAGCTGGATGACAGGCTCCTAGATTCGCTAAAGATATCAACATTGATACACGAACTGGCCCATCATTTTGTGGCGGAAATTCTTGAAATTGCAGTGTGTTACATGTTGGATGTTGAAAAAACCCAGCCGATTGAAGGATTTGTAGCATTCTTTTTGTCGGATCCATTATCCAAAATAATGAACGAATACTGTGCCAGTACAGTTGAGGGAAGGTTCATTCCTCACGGATTTCAGAATTATGGGTCATTTGATATTGTAATGGATGAATGCAGTGCAGATGATTCTGTTAAGGAACTGTACATGTACATTGGAAACACTATTGCAGAGGACATAATATCAATTCTAGAACATTTCATTGATGATGAATTGAGAAATGACATCAAGATTCAATTTATAGAGGACAAATTCCCTCCTAAATATGATGGAATAGGATATGAATGTTCACTTACAATAGATAGGGATGTTACTATAGGCCTTTTATCAGAGGCAATAATTGATTATTATAATTTGGCTAAAAACTCCGATGGTCATAAGGAAATTTTAAAAATAGCATATGATAGTTTTAATAACTGTTATTAACTCTTTTTTGATAAACTTTTTAAATGTTGTAAAACATATATATAAATCAATAATTTATTAGNNTTAGGAGATTATAGATGATTTATATAGACGAAAATTTATGTAAAGGTTGTCATCTTTGCGTATACATGTGTTATCAAAATGTTTACGCAATATCTTCAGATGCTAATAAAAAAGGCGTATTACTTCCTTATGTGAAATTTGAAGATAGGTGTACTAATTGTGGTGTCTGTGAAGTTGTTTGTCCAGATCAAGCTATCACTGTTAATGTTAATAAAAATTGGTGGGTTGGTGAAGACACCAAGTTTAATCCAAAATTTTCAACTGGTAAAAATGAATAGAGGTGTGATTATGGCTGAAGAATTTTTTATTCAAGGAAATGAAGCATGTGCAAAGGGTGCTTTAAAAGCAGGTTGTAGACTATTTGCAGGTTATCCGATTACACCATCTACTGAAGTGGCTGAAACATTGGCTCGTGAACTTCCAAAGGTCGGCGGTTCANNGTCATTTATACAAATGGAAGATGAAATCGGATCTGCAGGAGCTATTATTGGAGGTTCATGGGGTGGAACCAAATCAATGACAGCTACATCAGGCCCAGGATTATCATTGATGCAGGAAAATATTGGATATGCGTTCATTAGTGAAACTCCAATCGTAATTGTTGACGTTCAAAGAGGTTCTCCTTCAACAGGTCAGCCTACAATGGCTGCACAGGGAGATATGATGCAGGCCCGTTGGGGTTCCCACGGAGATTATGAACCAATAGCATTATCTCCATCAAGTGTTCAAGAATACTTTGACTTCACAATAAAGGCTTTTAACTTGGCTGAAGAATACAGAACTCCTGTATTTATAATGGCTGATGAGGTTGTAGGGCACATGAGAGAAAAAATCATCGTGGAAGATGATATTGAAATTGTTCCAAGGACCATGCCTGAAAAAGAGGACGATTATCTGCCATTTAAGAATGTTGAAAACGGCACAAATCCAATGCCTTCCTTTGGACAAGGGTTTGATATTCATGTAACAGGTCTTACTCATGACGAAAGAGGGTATCCTGATACAAATGACCCTGAAACTCATGAAACTTTAGTCAAACGTCTTTGTAATAAAATTTTAAACAACAAGGATAAAATCTGTGAAGTTGTATCTGAAGACTGTGAAGATGCGGATATTGTTGTTATATCCTACGGTGCTCCTGTAAGATCAATGATTACTGCAGTTAAAAAAGCACAGCAAGAAGGTAAAAAGGTAGGTTACATCAAAATTAACACTCCATGGCCGTTCCCAGATGCTCAAATTGGGGAATTGACTAAAAACGCAAGTGAAGTAATAGTCATTGAAATGAATTTGGGTCAAATGTATTATGAAGTGGACAGAGTTGTAAAATGTCATGCTAGTACTCATTTAATTGGTAAGATTGGTGGATTGTTACCTACTCCTGATGAGATATTATCTAAAATTGAAGAAATAGGAGGAAACTAAAATGGCAGAAAATAGCCCTAATAAATTTATACCATACCTAAGGGAAGACAGACTTCCTCATATCTTTTGTCCTGGTTGTGGAAATGGAAGTATCATGAATGCATTTCTCAAGGGTATGGAAAAAGCGGAGATGGATTTTGATANNTCTGTTCTTCAAGAATTCCAGGTTATATGGAATGTGATTCTTTACACACCACTCACGGAAGAGCATTAAGTTTTGCAACAGGATTGAAGGTTTCAAATCCTAATCTGGACATTGTTGTATTTACCGGAGACGGAGATGCTGCTTCCATTGGTGGAAATCATTTAATTCATGCTGCTCGTAAAAACATTAATTTAACTGTAATTTGTATCAACAACAACATTTATGGAATGACAGGTGGTCAAATCAGTCCTACCTCTCCAAAGGGAAGTGTTGGAACTACCGCACCTTATGGAACTGAAGACTATCCATTTAAATTAGCTGAACTTGTAGCTACTGCAGGCGCAACCTACTCTGCTAGATGGACTACAATTCAAGTTGACAACTTGGTTGGATCAATTAAAAAAGCTCTTAAAAATCCAGGTTTTAGTTTTGTTGAAGTTGTATCACAATGTCCAACCTACTACGGTCGTAAGAATAAGGCCCGTACTCCAACAGCAATGGCAGTTAACATGAAAATCAATACTGTATTCAAATCTAAGGCTGATAGGATGCGTGAAAAAGATTTGGAAGGCAAAATTGTAGTTGGAGAGTTTGCAGACAAACAAAGAGCTGAATATACTGATAATATTCAAAAATTAAGTGAAGCTCAATCTGGTGGAAAGACACTTATTAATTCCGCATACATGGATGATATATAAGGAGTGCATAAAATGAGAAAAGAAATAAGAATTGGTGGATTTGGAGGTCAAGGAGTAATTATGGCAGGTATTATCATAGGTAAGGCTGCATCACTTTTTGATAAGAATGAAGCTGTTCAAACTCAATCCTATGGTCCTGAAGCTCGTGGAGGAGCTTCCAAATGTGAAGTTGTTATAAGTGATGATGTGATTGACTATCCAAAGGTACAAAGTCCTGATATTTTAGTAGCTATGTCCAATGNNTTTAATTAAATATATAGTTGATTTAAAGGATAACGGAACATTGATTGTAGATCCTGGAACCACAGATATTGAAGATGTTCGTGAATACATAGATGAGCATAACATTACTGTTTATGAAGCTCCTGCAACCAAAACAGCAATTGACGATATTGGTCTTAAGATTGTAGCTAATATTGTTATGGTTGGAGCTATTACAAAAATTACAGAAATTATATCCCCTGAAGCTGCTAAAGAAGCAATTTTAGACAGTGTTCCTCGTGGAACTGAAGAGAAGAACATTGCAGCGTTTGAAGCAGGATATAATTTGGTATAAGAGGTATTAAGCATGAAGTTTTTTGAAAATGTAGCAAAGGTAATTTTTAAAAGAGAAGGACTCAATATTTTAGAAGGTCATGTTGCATATTCTCCAGAAGAAGCTACCTCTATCGTATCTGAAATGGGTGAACCAGTAGCTATTAAAGCTCAAGTCCTTGTTGGTGGTAGGGGAAAAGCTGGTGGTGTAAAATTTGCAGATGATCCTGGTGAAGCTTTTAAAGTAGCTGATGAAATTTTAGGTATGGAAATTAAAGGTGAAAAGGTTAAACATCTCTTAATTGAACAAAAAGCAGATATTTTAAGTGAATTTTATGTTGGTGTTTCTATTGACAGGGCTGAAAAAAGACCTGTAATCATGGCAAGTGCAGAAGGAGGAGTGGAAATCGAAAACCTTGCAAAGACCAATCCTGAAAAGATTATCAAATATCATCCAAACCCACTACTGGAATTTCTGCCTTATGAGGCTCGTGAAATAGCTCGTAAAATGGGTTTGCCTTCTGAGTTNNTGGAAACTTTATAACATATTTGAAAAGTATGATGCGGAAACCGCAGAAATCAATCCATTGGTTCTCACTCCTGACGGATTGATTGTAGCTGATGCAAAACTAGTCGTTGAAAATGATTCACTGTTCAGACATCAGGATCTCGTTGAACTGCTTCACTACAAGAAAAAAGGCGTGGACTTTGTAAAACTTGACGGAGACATTGCAGTTATCGGAAATGGTGCTGGATTGACCCTTACAGGAATGGATATGATTAAAATCAACGGTGGACAACCTGCAACATTCTTGGATATTGGTGGTGGAGCATCCGAACAGACCATTATGCAAGCCTTAAACATTGTATTGAACTATGATCCGGTTAAGGTAGTATTTTTAAATGTTTTAGGTGGAATTACCAAGGCTGACGATGTTGCCAAAGGTGTAATAAAGGCTTTGGAAAAGTCCAAACGTAAAGTGGATATTGTTATCAGATTAACCGGTACAAATGAGGAAGAAGGTCAAAGACTCTTGGAGGAGGCTGGAATTCCTTATGAAGTATCCATGGAAGAAGCTGCTAAAAAGGCTGTTGAATTACGTAACAGTTTAGCTTAATCTTCTTTCTTTTTTTTTGATTCTTATGAAATTTTTTGCAATCAACGGTAGTAACCGTAATAAAGGAAATACTGCTCTTTTACTTAAAAGAGCATTGGATGGAGTTAAGGATGTAATTCCTGATGCTGAAGTTGAATTCATAAATCTTTATGNNGTAAAAGCTGTTTTGCATGTAAAATGATAGGTGGAAAACACTACGGCAAATGTGTTTATAACGATGATTTCAAACCAATTCTAGAAGAAATCGTACAGGCCGACGGCCTTATTTTTGGATCTCCTATTTACTTTTTTGAAGTGACAGGAAACATGAGATGTCTTTTGGAAAGATTGTTTTTCCCATTCTGGGTTTATGACAATGAAACAGATAGTCTAGCTCCAAAAAGAATGCCAATAGGTTTTATTTACACCATGAATCTAACTGAAGATGAAGCCAAGGAAATGGGTTTGGATTATTTCATTTCAAAAAACGATTTCATTTTTGAAACCCTCTTTAGGAAACCATATGATCTCTGTTCCTATGACACATATCAGTTTTCAGATTATTCCAAATACAAATCTGATAACTTTGATGAGAAACATAAAAGGGAAGTTCGTGAAACTCAATTTCCAAAGGATTTGGAAGCTGCTTTTGAAATGGGGTCTAAAATAGCTAGAGATGCCTTACTGAAGTAGGACAACTCTGCTAACTTCTGACTCATTTACTATTTTTT
>DAII01000030.1:2813-3510 GCA_002496065.1 Methanobrevibacter sp. UBA586 | reverse complement strand
CATATTCAACACGGAAAAATTGAAATTTATTTTTTCCATTCAACACGAAAAATTGAAATTATATTTTCCATTTTGGCACACTGTCTACATCCTAAAGTCATGCTGTTTTCCCCCTATAAATGCACAAAAAAAAGACTGTCAGCAGACGTCTTTACTTGATTCTTAAATAATNNTGGGCGATTAAAATTAAGTCATAATTTCCAGGGATGAGAGTAAGATAATATGGATTTGAGTGAGTTGGAACCATCATCGGGTTGGGTTAAACATACACTTCGTGTTATGGTTGCCTCAGAGATAACATAATTTGTATTCAGTGTTGCTGTGGTTGCTGTGGTTGCCTCTAATAATACATATAAAAATTTATGATCCTTGTCCAATGCTACGTTAGCTGTTGTAGTGCCAGAATCCCTTATGTCACCAAGGTCTGTTGNNCGTACTACTAATCTTCCACCCTATTACCTTATAATTCTTATCTGTTTCATTCAATGGTTCATCCTCTATTTCTATATTACTAATTGTTTCATTTCGGATGAAGGTTCCCTTATCCTCCAACTTCTCCCCTTTACCATCTAAAGATGAAAGGGATTTTAACCTATAGGATTTGATGATGGTATATTGGCATTCTGAGGGGAGGGAAGTAGTTGGGGGAAGAGGAGCTGGTGCTTCTTCATGTGGATGAAGTGATGAATCCCATGTA
>DAII01000030.1:2111-2770 GCA_002496065.1 Methanobrevibacter sp. UBA586 | reverse complement strand
AAATAATCTTTGTCATTATAATAAGCTTCCTTTTCTCCTACTAAAGGTATAAAACCTGCCTTTTCTCCACATTCACCCTTCAATATCCTCTCTCCAAATGGAAGATTATAATTCATATATCTTTTATAAGAATTCCTCGCGCCTTCTTTGTACGCTTCATCTACTACTGCGTCTTTATATTTAAGTGCTTCGGGTACTGTTGCTATGATTGGTTTGCCAAACAATACAAAATTTGATGTACTGCCGTCACTGTATTCTCTGGGGATTTCAATATCCTCATTAACACTTAATTCATGTAGTAAGGCTGCGTGTAGTTCTGCAAGCTTATCTTGGTATGCTTTATATGTCCCCTCATTAGCATAGCCACCCCTGATTGCATCTATTATGCCTTTCATTTCAGCAACTTTATATTGTGTGTCTTGATCTAAACCTGTTAACTCTGATAATATAGCATAAAGTTTACTACCTTCAATGCTATCTACCCAATCCATTTTCTCTTTGTCGTTCAGAGTATCGGGCACTGAATTTTCTTTATCCGCACCCCATTGAAAATTTACAACAGTTTCTATGATTAGTATATAATCATCTGTTGCAAATTTATTTTCCACATCTGCTACTTCTTCACCCCAGTATTGCTTTATAAATACTTGAGCATTTGG
>DAII01000030.1:1833-2079 GCA_002496065.1 Methanobrevibacter sp. UBA586 | reverse complement strand
TATAATAGGGAGCACAGCCCCATGGTGCTTCATTTGACCAAGAGGCGGGGTGATGATAGTCACCTTTACGGGGATTTAAATACATCCATGAAGAATCATCTAGATAGTTTGCTCCCGGACTCGAAAAGGCTTTCGCACTTGAACCGGGGACTGGGTCACCGTCTTTAGTTAATAAATAACATAAATATCCTGTCCTTGATACTGACATGCCATTGATGTATCCTCCACTGCCTGCACCACCACCAC
>DAII01000030.1:0-1747 GCA_002496065.1 Methanobrevibacter sp. UBA586 | reverse complement strand
TAAACATTGAAGTATTTATTCTTGCTCTCTTTTTATCTTCATATGTTTTCAATGCCTTTCCTCCTTTACATCAAAATTTTAAATTTTTAAATCTATTGAAAAATAAGCACAAAAAAAGGCATCTACCTTTGGAATGGGAAATACCTTACATAAAAATTTATAAATTAAAATTATATTTTCTTATATCAAGCAATCTATTATCTGGTATCATGAATATATGGGAAGNNTTTACTGCCCATACATGAGATGTATGATTATTTACTTGGAGTGTAGATTGATACACACTTTTCAACAACAACAAATAATAGATTTGGAAGTCTTTTAATTTGATGTCACGTGGCATAAATAACCAAATTGAGACTGAAAAAATTGACAAATTATGGATTTTTTTATATAATAATAAAGANNATAGGTACTACCTAAGACGGTAGGACGGTTGTCTTCCACCAGTGGAGTACAAGCCACTGTTTAAATAGAAACCTTTCGAGGAATCTATGAAAGGAGGACTTGCATATTGAGTTTTACATTGGAAAATCTATATTATTTGATCTTCATTGCCAGCATTTTATGTGGCTGTTCATATAAGATAGGTTACGAACATGGAAAACATGCAAGAAAGTAACTGTCCTCAGCCTAGCAAACTGAACAGTTACTTTTTCTGATCATAATTTATTAATTTANNTCTCTGTACTGTAACCTATTAAATTTTCAAGGCTAACCGTTCTGCTTTACGGTAGTACCTTTTAATAGAGTGATAATCATTTTAAGCGGTGTAAACAATCAGTAAAAATATATTATCTTTTGTTTGTACTTTATAGTTTTCTACTGTCCCTAAAACGACTACATCTNNCTTTTTGGTTTGCTTATATTTTTAATTAGCTTTATTATACAACACAAAGTTGTTAGTGTAAAGTATTTTTTCTTCCTATAAAATTTTTAAATTTAATTTAATATATAAAAAAGTATCCTGAGAGGATTACTCATTGTAATTATTTGTATTGCTTCTGACTACTTTGTATAAATTTTTAATCTTTTGAAATGTGTATATAAAAAAGGACACTACCTTGATTGGAGTGCCCTTNNCATTGTTATGTTTGATGTTAATTCACTACACAAGGTAATGAATCTGACATGTCTACACTATCGGGATCATATGCAGGTTCTGAAAATACTGGTGCTTCAAGTCCTGTGGTGAGGTCGGTGTTGGCGTCAGGGCTGGTGTCCTCATAGAGATAATCATAATAATGGGGGTCTTTTGCCTTATCTACTGCCATTTCTTTCCTGAGTTCCATATACTCTGCATATTCTTCAGGGGTAGCTAACTCCTTATATGTCTCATTGTCATATTTTTTCATGAGTTTCAGATACTCTTGATATTGTTCAGGAGTAAGTTCCGCCTTAATCTCTTCATCTTCATATGCTTCATAGGAACCCTCGTAGGGGTGTTCGGCATTGTACTGGTCAATACGTTCATCAACAATGCTTATATCATTCTCTTCACTTGACTGCGTTCCTGTTCCTGCGTCTGCGTCTGTCCCTGCTTGTGCTTCGGGGTTGGGGGATGCTTCATAGCCCGTTACCTCTCCTAATTTATAGGAAAATGTTGGTATGGAATCATCTAACTGTAATGCCTTGCAGAGGAGTTCTATCGCTTCTGATTGGGTAATGGTTTCATCCCAACGTGTTTCATTCTCAATTAAACCGAGCTCTTTCGCTGTTATCAAGCCTTTGTATAATTCTGTCGGTA
>DAII01000041.1:5489-13377 GCA_002496065.1 Methanobrevibacter sp. UBA586 | reverse complement strand
TGTTTCTGTAGTTGAAGAGGAGTCTGTTTTGGCTGATGATGTTGGTGTTTCTGTAGTTGAAGAGGAAACTGTTTTTGCTAATGATGTTGGTGTTTCTGTAGCTGAAGAGGAAACTGAAGAAGTCGAAGAGGAACCGAAGGAAAAGAAATTCCGTTTTAACATCTTTAAAAGAAATAAGAAAGAGGTTGAAGAAGAAGAGATTCCTGAAGAGGAGATTCCTGAAGCTGAAGAAGAAATTGAAGAAGCATGATTCTGAATCCTTTCTGTCGACGGACGGAAAGGATTTTTTATGTTATAAATGCAGGTGGAAAACCCCACAGCTTGCTGCGGGGATGAAAGCCTGCTGTATTTTTTACTTAATTTATAGTATANNCTGAAGAAGAAATTGAAGAAGTCGAAGAAGAGGAAGAGAAAAAATCTCGCTTTGACTTTGGTCGCAAGAAGGATGATGAGGAAAAATCAGGAGGCATCTTCTCATTTATCCGTGAAAAGACAATCTCTGAGAAGCATGTTGAGGACATTCTCTGGGATCTTGAGATGGGACTTCTTGAAGGTGACGTTGCAATGGAAGTTGCAAGCAACGTTGTTGATTCAGTCAAAAACGATCTTGTAGGTCGTAAGATTAAAAGAAGCAATGACATTACGGAANNGAATACACCTTCAACGCACTTAAAGATGCTGTGGCCAACATAATTGACATTCCAGGCAAGTCCATGACAGAGATGATTGAAGAGAAAAAGGCTAAAGGAGAACCTCTGGTTGTAATGTTTGTAGGTATCAACGGTACTGGAAAGACAACCACAATAGGTAAACTTGCTAACTACTATCTCAAGAAGGGCTATGAACCTGTGATTGCAGCTAGTGATACCTTTAGAGCAGGTGCGATAGAGCAGGTAACCCATCATGCAGACAATGTAGGTGTTAAAATCATCAAGCACCAGAAGGGTTCAGACCCTGCTGCAGTTGCATATGATGCCGTAGAGCATGCAAAGGCCAAGGGAAAAGAACTTGTTCTAATCGATACTGCAGGTAGAATGCAGACCAACACAAACCTCATGGATGAGATGAAAAAGATTAAGCGTGTTTCAAAGCCTGATCTTGTTGTTTTCGTAGGTGATGCACTGACAGGTAATGATGCAACTGAACAGGCGGTCAAGTTCAACGAGGCAATTGATGTTGATGGTGTAATTCTAACCAAGGCCGATGCGGACAGCAAAGGTGGTGCATCACTTTCAATAGGTTATGTAATTCAAAAGCCTATTCTCTTTTTGGGAATGGGACAAGGTTATGATGATATCAAGGAGTATGATGCTGATTGGATGCTTAACCAGCTTTTCTCCGATGATGAAGAGGAAATGGAAGTGAAGGAGTAGATATTTCATGTCAGAAAAGAGTAATGTCCAATGGAACAGTAATTTTTCATTTTTAATGGCTATGATAGGTTCTGCCGTTGGTTTAGGAAACATCTGGAGATATCCTTATGTTCTCTACTCCAATGGTGGGGGATCCTTCATGATTCCATATATCATAGCTATCATACTTTTAGGTTTTTCAGGCGTTTTGTTGGAATATGCAGTTGGTTTTAAATTTAAAACATCTCTTTTGGAGATTTACGGTAAAATCAAAAGTAAATTTAGAGTCATAGCTTGGTTCACGGTACTTATTGTATTCCTGATTTTAAGCTATTATGTTTGTGTAGTAGGTTGGGATTTGATTTATCTCATTTTAAGTTTCTTCAAAGGATGGGGATCAGATCCGAACAATTATTTTGTAAGTTCAGTTCTCCAGAGCAATTCTTCAGTGGGAGGTCTCGTACAGGTAGTACCAGGGGTCTTCATTTCCTGTCTGGCTGTATGGTTTGTAATATGGTTTATTTCACACAGAAATATCAATGACGGTATTTCCAAGTTCAGTAATGTTGCAGTACCTCTCCTCTTTGTTCTTGTGGTCCTCATTGTAGGATTTTCACTTACATTGCCTGGAGCATCTGTAGGTTACACAACAATGTTTACACCTGAGTGGGGTGCATTGCTGAATACGGACATATGGCTTGCAGCATTCGGTCAGATTATCTTCTCACTGTCCATTGGTATGGCAATAGCTATCACTTATTCCAGCTACCTTGGTAAGGATACAAACCTAACCAAAAATGCAGGTATCGTTGTTGCTTCAAACTCTGGTTTTGAGGTCTTCAATGCAATAGGTGTTTTCTCTATCCTTGGATTTATGGCGNNCTTCCACAGGTGTCGGATTCGACAACCTGATTACTGAAGGAACAGGGCTGGCATTCATCGCATTTCCTCAGGTATTTAATGTAATGGGTGATGCAGCATATATTATAGGTCCTGTATTCTTCTTCTGTATATTGATTGCAGGTCTGACTTCAGCAATTGCTCTTGTGGAGTCTGTTACATCCTCACTGATTACAGAATTTGGCCTTTCACGTAAGAAGGCAGTAACCATTATCTGCGTAATAGGTTTTTGTGTAACAGCCATATTCACAACTGGTGCTGGAAGTACTGTATTGGGAATCTTCGATAAGATATTAAACAACTTCGCATTGATTTTAGCTATCATATTCGAATGTATCATCTTCGCATGGTTCTACAATATCGACAAGCTAATTGAGGTTTTAAACAGGAATACTTCCATCCGTATAGTTGGAAAATGGTGGAAATACGTTATCAAGTTCATTCTACCTATTGTTCTGTTGATTCTTTGGGTAAGCAGTCTGGTTTCAACTCTCAGCTTTGCAGATGACCTTTCACTATCAATCGAACTGGCTCTCTTTGCAGTATTGCTGATTGTTCCATTTGTTCTCAATCACTTTGCAAAAAAGAGATCTGCCAAGGCAGTTGAACAGTAGGATTATGGGTTGTATTTTACGACTCATCTTTTTATTTTTTAATTTTAATAGAAAGCTATATTTATTTTAATACTTGTTTTATTTTCTTTAATTTAAAAGAAGTTTTATTCAATAATTAAGAACTCATTATTCTTTTTTTAAAAAATTATATGGCGATATCTATATCAAATAATCTAGTATAGATGAAAAGAGAACTGAATAGAATATTAATCTTCTCAAATATTTTTTCCTAGTTTTACTTAAAAATAGCTATTTTGGAACTAAACCAATATAAAAATAATATTCATCTATTCTCATCTTAACCATCAATTATTTATTGGATGAATAATCATTACTTATTAGGTAGGAGATATTATGGCAAACAAGAAGATGCAATGGGACAGTAATTTCTCATTTCTAATGGCAATGATTGGGGCCGCTGTTGGTCTTGGAAACATTTGGAGATTTCCATACGTTCTCTACAGCAACGGTGAGGGAACATTCCTGATTCCATATATAATTTCATTGGTCTTTTTAGGATTGAGTTTCATTTTATTTGAATATGCGATAGGTTATAAGTTTAAGACATCCGTTCTTGACATCTGCAAAAGGATAAGAGATCGTTTCCAGATGATAGGATGGAGCTTATGTCTGATTGTTTTTATAGTGACAACATATTACATCTGTATTGTTGGATGGGACCTGGTTTATCTGGTATTAAGCTTCTTCAAGGGATGGGGAGCAAATCCTGATGGATTTTTCTCACAGACCTTCCTTCACTCAACACCCTCAATAGCTGGAATCACAACAATAGTTCCGGTAATCCTTATTTCCACAGTGATAGTCTGGGCTATAATATGGTTCATTTCACACAAGGATCTAAATGAGGGTATAGGTAAGTTTACAAAATGGATTGTACCTCTTTTGGTTGTTCTCATGGCTATTGTAGTGTTCTATGCACTTACACTTCCTGGAGCAAGCATTGGATATGGAGAATTTGTAAATGTCGATTGGGGAAGTCTAGCAAATCCTAATGTCTGGCTTGCAGCATTCGGTCAGGTGCTCTTTTCACTTTCATTGGGAATGGGTATTGTAATTGCATATGCAAGCTATCTTCCAGACAAGTCCAACCTAAGTAAGAATGCTGTTCTGGTTCTTGGTGCAAATTCAGGTTTTGAGGTTTTCAATGCAATGGGTATCTTTGCAATTCTTGGATTCATGGCACTGGAAAGCGGAGCTCCCCTAAACACTCTTGTAAGTGAGGGAACAGGCCTTGCATTCGTTGCATTTCCAAAGGTATTCAACATAATGGGTCCTGCAAGCCAAATAATAGGGCCTATATTCTTCCTCTGTATCTTGATAGCTGGAGTAACATCTGCAGTGGGTATGATTGAGCCTCTGGTCTCATCACTTGCAGACAGGTTCCATATCACACGTAAAAGGTCAGCAACCATAGTGACAGTGGTGGGAATATGCATAACATCAATATTTACAACAGGGGCAGGAAACTACCTCCTTACAATATTTGATGAGTTCCTGAACAACTATGCACTGATATTCATCATTATACTTCAATGTATCATATTTGGGTGGTATTACAAAATCGACAATCTTATAGAGGTTCTAAACAAGAATGCTATCTTTACAGTAGGTAGGCTATGGAAAATAGTAATCAAGTTTCTCATTCCAATAATACTTGCAATCATATGGCTACATTCCCTCTTTACACAGCTCATGGTCAAGGGCCTGGACGTTATCATAATCGATGCCCTAATTACAATCGTACTAATAATAGTTCCGATAATACTATATTATAGAACAAAAACCTTAGAGGGAAAGATTAATGAAACGTAGGAAGATAACAATAATTTTAATAATCGTACTGGCAATTGTTCTGGTAGCTTTGCTGACAGTGGGAAGCGGTACAGTTGAAACAGATACTGCTCCCAAGGGAAATGCAACAATAGCTGTTACAGGAGACGTGATGTTTGCACGTAATATGGCAGGAGTTCTGTCTGGTGGAACAAATCCATTTGCAGGAGTGGATAATGTAACCTCAAAGACAGACCTTCTTCTGATAAACTTTGAAAATGCTGCAACGGATTCGGCAAGTGCAGTCAAGGGAGATGTTCCTCTCAAGACAAGCACAGGTCTGGTTTCACTGGCTAAGGACAATGAAAACACCGTTGCTGCACTTGCAAACAACCATGCATTTGACTATGGAATTGATGGAATGCACGATACTGTAGCAGCCTTACAGGAAAACGGAATAAAAGTAATAGGTGCAGGGGATAATGCAAATGAGGCCCATCAATCAGTTACTCAGGAAATAAATGGCCGTAAAATTACCATCTTTAACTATATGGATTCACAAAACTTTGCAGAATACAGTAATGAGGTCATGCCTATTGCAACTGAAAACTCCTCAGGATATTCGGCATATGACTCAGAGGTAGCAACAAAACAGATTAAAGAGGCAAAGGAAAACGGTTCTGACTTTGTACTGGTCTACTTCCATTATGGAAACGAATATTCAAGAAGTCCAAATGAATATCAGATAAACATGTCCCATGAGGTGATAGATGCTGGAGCCGACGTTGTTCTAGGTTCACATCCTCATGTAACACAGGGAATTGAAATGTACAACGGAAGTCCGATTTTTTACAGTCTGGGAAACTTCATCTTTGACCAACAAAGATCCGACACCCATAGGGCATACTTTGTGGAAATTGATTTGCAGGATGAGAACGTAACCTGTACGGTCTATCCAATTAATATTGTGGGATATCTGCCACAGTTCATGTCACCTGCTGATGGAAAATCACTTCTCGAAGAGCTAAATCCACAATGTCAACAGTTGGAAATTACCTCTGCTGGAACAGGAATAATAAAATACAACCTGACAGCATAGCTATTTATTCGGATATTTCATCTTTATTTTTTTAAAAAACAGCGTCAGAGAATCTCTCTGCCGATTTTATCTTTTTTTTATAGAAACCGATATTTTGTAATGTTTACAGTTTACGGACTCTAAATTCAGTTGATACCGTAATATTCATCATAATTTTACTATTTGCAGGTTTTTCATCTATATTTTTAAATTTGAAGCAGTATCTGAAAGTTAAGCTATTTTTTAAATTTCACTGCAAGGAGTCAAATTTCGGTGCACAATCCGTAAGGTTTATATATGTAATTATCCTACTCCCATATACTTACAAGGAGATGATTAATATGGGATTAAATTTTGACTTTTTAGAATATNNCAACCCTACTTTATACGAATGCGGATCCAAAATGGAAGAGAACATTTTTTCCGATAAAGATGCTAGTGCACAGTACGGAAGCGATTTTCTCAACGCATTAATCAAAGAGGTATATGCAAAAGAGGGTATGACTTATGTATATAAAAGCTTCTTTACAAGAAATATGGACGAACTTGAACAAGAAGGAGTAATAACTCCTGAAATCCAAGCTAAATTCGAAAAAGCCAAACTTTTACGTGACTACATCATGGAAAAAGATGGCTCCATCGACAGGATATTTGCATTACGTAGTACTCTTGTGGAATTAGCATCATGGTTCTTTAACAAATATGAAAGGAGCAACTNNCAACTAGTTAGATACTTTTACCAAGTATCTATTTTTTTTAAGGAGGCATTCAAATGGCAGCTAATTTTGACTTTTTAAAAGGATCAGACAATAAGTTATACGAAATAGGTCACAAAATGGAGGACGACTTCTTTTCTAACACAGAAGGAAGTGCAGAGGCAGGAAGCAAATTTCTCGATGAACTTGTCAGGGAAATCTATGACAGAGAAGGTTTCGAATACGTTTCCAAAAGCTTCATGACAAAAGATATTGCAGAACTAGCAGAAAAGGACATCATCGATGAGAAAACCCTTAAAGAGTTTGAAAAGGCAAAAATAATTCGTGATGAAATAATCGACAAAAAAGAATACTCANNATTTGACAGAGTACTTGCCTTACACAGTGTTCTTGTTGTTCTCGCATCATGGTTTTTCAACAAATATGAAAAATAGATGAATGTTGCTGATTTGTAAAGAAACTCTATGAATTTGCAAACATTTTGGAAAGAACTTTTGTAGAGCACTTTGAAACGTCTTGAAAACACCTCCACAAAAGCAGATTTCCCGAAGAGTTTCTTTACAAGAACACATGCAACATGATTTCATAGATGAATCAATCCAAGTTAAAGATGTTTGACAAAAATAACTCTTGGATGATTTTTGGATTAGAATTATGAACTTTGATGGAGGATATTTTTCTACATCATATTATTATTCAACAGTAATTTGGGATGATTATTACAGTAATCAACTTTGACTTTTAAAGGACACTTATCCAAAGCTATACGGTCATAAGATGGAAGAAAACATCATTACCGATGAAAAGGATAGCATAAAATATTCAGGTGACTTTCTTGATGAGCTTGTACGACTTGTATTCAACAAGAACAACCTCAACTATGGCTCTGATAGCTTCATGACAAAAGATTTCAATGAGTTGCAGATGAATAAGGTAATTCCAAAAAAAATATGCACTGTTTGAAAAGGCAAAACGCCTCCATGACAGAGCAGAATTGAAAGGTTCCTGCGATGATATTGAGGAACTTCATGCAGTAATGGGACAACTTGCAGAATGGTTCTACAAAAATACGAAGATTCAAGTTTCTCATTGAAATACAACAATTAGATAATGGATTTAAATCTGCTATTCTAATAACTTTTTATTTAACAACTTTTTATTTAACATAAAACAAACTTTGGTATTTTCACTATCAAGGAATGTTTCATAGATATTTATTCCTTTTGACGCCTTTGGTGCTATTTCCAGGATTTGTCCTTCAAAGGTGTTGGGTTTAGGTAGGTTGGAAATGTCTCCAGTTTCAATTGTTTTTTTAACAAAATCAAATGTTTTTTCTATAGAATCTAATTCCTCATCATCAATGGTGATTTGGATGATTTCTTTTAGAACACGTTCTCCGTTTTTACTTGATGAATTTCCTTGATAACATATTGTAAT
>DAII01000041.1:1784-5483 GCA_002496065.1 Methanobrevibacter sp. UBA586 | reverse complement strand
CCAGTCGTCATCGAATTCACTTAATCTTAGATTTTTAAAGGCCATTCTTTCTCTGGCTTTATTTTTATCGGTTATGGGAATGTTCTTAATTAGATAATTGGTTTTTCTAAACAGTTCATGGCTTTCTTTCAATTCCTTGTCATTTCCAAGTATTTTGTCTGAAATTATCTTATTAATGTTCTTTGGAATTGGATCGGGAATTTTTCCAAACAATTCCCTATAAATCTCAAGTTGGGTTTTCCCGAAATATGGGTTGAATTTGGATTTGACAAATTCAAGAACGGTTTTTTCTTTTTCGCTGTCCGATGGGGTTGCAATATTTGATTTTTTAGTTTTTTCCAGATTGCTTAGAATACCATTGATGTAACCCTGTTTTAGTGAAAATGCACGTGGTTTTGCAAGTATTTCTGAATTGGGTTGTCTTGTTCTGTCCTTTGAAGTTCGTGCTTTGGTACATGCTCCCAAAAAGGAGGTATCACTTTCTGAAAGTTCATGGGCATTTCCAGCATCAATCTTATTTTTTATTCTTTCAAAATCATTTTTGATTATGTCAATGTCTTGTTCCATATCATAAAGCTGGTAATCGGTTATTAGAAAATCTGCAGGATTCTTGCCCTTTTCATAATGGTACCAAATTATCAGAATCTTTTTGTTTTTTGAAATCAGTTTGCTGAATTCAAACTCCTCTTCAATAATTTTGTCATAATCGATTTTACTTAAAACAAGTCTTTCCTTGGCTCTCTTTTCACCTTTTTTGGNNGAACATAACCACTTACTTTCAACTCAATACCTATATTGTCAAAATCAGCCCTGGCATCGCTATTAAGAGGATAACCGTAAAATCCTGATTCAACAATATTTCCAAGCAAACCTTTCCTTCTTCTCAATGAAGAATTTTCAAGAAGATTTTCATTGTCAATATCTCTGAAAGTTTTGTTTTTAATTTTTTCTGTGTACTCTAACAGTTCTTGTTCGCTGCTGAATTTCATGGAATCATTTCTCATCAAATGGTGTTGGGGAAAATATACTATATATAATAAACATATATTAATTTAGATTTTAAAATATTTTGTTTATTTTAGAGGCATTCATATGGAAAAAACAGTAGTGGAACTATTTGCAGGTGTTGGTGGATTCCGTTGTGGACTGAATCATGTTGATTTAGTTGACGGGAAAACAGTTGAAGAAGACAACTGGGATTTTGTTTGGGCTAATCAATGGGAGCCATCCACCAAGTCTCAGGCAGCTTTCGATTGTTATGTTAAAAGATTTGGGGAGTCTGAAAACCATGTTAATGAAGATATAAATACTGTAGACAAGACAATTATTCCCAATCACACTTTGCTTGTTGGAGGTTTTCCATGTCAGGACTATTCCGTTGCCAGAAGTCTGGTCAATGAAAAGGGGATTGAAGGTAAAAAGGGAGTTCTCTGGTGGCAGATAGCTGAAGTTTTGGAGGTAAAACAACCACCATTTGTTCTTTTGGAAAATGTGGACAGGTTGCTAAGATCTCCGGCCAGTCAGAGGGGTCGTGACTTTGGAGTAATGCTTAGAACATTTTATGACAATGATTACTCTGTTGAATGGAGGGTAATTAATGCTGCAGATTATGGGTTTCCTCAAAAAAGACGTAGGGTCTTTATTTTTGCCTATAAAAACTCTACAACCTATGGGAAAGAAATGTCTTTAATTAACGATGTAGATTTCTTATTTAAAAAAGGACTTTTTGCAGAATTATTTCCAATAGAAAATGAACCTTTAGATGAAAGTCAGGGGAGTATTGATAAGGATGCATTTGAAGATCTAGTGGATGTTAGTGATAATTTTGATTTACATTTTTTCAATGCAGGAAGAATGAAGAATGGTAAAATTCAAACTTTTAAAGTAAAGGCTAACTGTGATGATAAAACTACTTTGTTCGAAATACTTGAAGATAATCCTGTTGATGAAAAATATTACTTGGATGATGATAAATTTGAAAGAATAAGATATCTGAAAAGTTCTAAAAAACTTCAAAGGAAAAAACCAAATGGTGAAACTTATTGTTATTCTGAAGGAGCAGTTCCTTTTCCAGATAATTTAGATGTAGCTGCTAGAACAATGCTTACAAGTGAAACAACTGTAAATAGAAGTACTCATGTTGTTGAGGATAAATATTCTGGCATGTATAGGATTTTAACTCCTATTGAAGCTGAAAAAATAAATATGTTTCCTGAAAATTGGACTAATATTTCCGATAAATCCATGACTGAAAAAAGAAGATACTTCTTAATGGGAAATGCTCTTGTGGTGGGGATTGTTGAAAGAATTGGAGATTATTTGAGTAATGTTATTGATAAAGAATAACTTTTAAATTAGCTATTTTTTTATAATCCAAAAACATAATAATAATTACTTGTTATTAATGGGGTTTTATTATTATGCAGGATTTTCTTAAAACTAANNTTTAAATAATCCAAATGTTATTTCTGAAAAGATGATGGGTGTTTTGGAAGTTATTTACAATTCTAAGAATCACACAGCTACTACTTCTCAAATAGCTGAAAAACGTAAAGAACAGGGTTTTGAAGATGAAAAATCCTATAATTCAGCTATTGTCCAAAATGGAAAGAGGGTTAAGAATTATCTTCAAAGGGACAATATTGTGGGGGATGACGGAAACGTATTGTTTTGGCCGTGGTTTTTCACAGGCAAATTTGTAGGAAATGAATTTCAATTTACTATGAAAAAAGAATTGGTAGATGCCTTTGACCAATTAAATATAGAAAACTCTACAAAAAACATATCTTTTATGGATTATCTTAAAAATAAAGGGTTTTTATTCAATCCCGAAACAATTGAAAACTATTTATNNGTTATTGTCTTTAAAAGTAAAACCTTTTGTAATTTTTACAGGTAATTCTGGAACAGGTAAAACTAAATTAGCTCAGTTATTTGCTGATTTTATTTCTAATGATATTTCTGAAGATGTTATTGAATCTAATGTTAGAGTAGGTAAGTCTTCCAAAAATGGGGGTTGGACACTTTCCAGGACAGATGTTGATAAAAAATTCCCTATTTTAAAATATGAAAAGAATTATCCTATTGTTGTGGATGGGATCCCTGGTGAAGGAAAATTAAATATGAATACAAGACTTTTCTATTCAATAAATGATGAATTAACCTCTCATCTGGAAAAGTTGGCACAGGAAAATCCTAATCAAAAAATCGATTTAAAAATAATCCTCCCTTCAAAATCCAACAGTCAGTATGAACTGATTCCTGTCGGTGCTAACTGGACCGAAAGTAGAAATATTTTAGGCTTTTACAATGTAATCACTAATGAGTACAATTCCACTCCTGCTTTTGAATTAATAAAAGAAGCTCAGGAAAACCCTGCAAATAAATTAATTGATGATTTGATTTATGATGAGAATATATAAACCAAAAAATCTGGTTTTGAATATTGTAGAAATAAAAAATAATTGAATTTTAGTATATATGATTTAAATATTTGTACATCTAATATATAATTTGTTGTTATTGCTATTGTTGGAAATTGGGATTCAAACAATATTGGAGTAAGATTTAATGAAATCAAATGTAAAAATCAACAACCCAACTCCTTTCCTTAAATGGGCAGGAGGGAAAAAACAGCTTATTGGAGATATTGATTC
The DNA here is from genome assembly GCA_002496065.1 of Methanobrevibacter sp. UBA586. Lineage (GTDB taxonomy): Archaea > Methanobacteriota > Methanobacteria > Methanobacteriales > Methanobacteriaceae > Methanocatella. The sequence goes on along the minus strand of DAII01000041.1, from coordinate 1,827 downwards.
CAATTTACCAGATGATATTAAAGAAACAAAAGTCATTAAAAAG
>DAII01000041.1:0-1766 GCA_002496065.1 Methanobrevibacter sp. UBA586 | reverse complement strand
ACTAATTATGATATAAAGGAAGTTTATATTAGCGACATCAATCCTGAACTTATTTTAACATATAATGTAATCAAAAACAATCCGAGAGAATTATTGGAAATTTTAGGAGATATTAAAAAATCTTTTATTCCAAAAACTCATGAAGATAGGAAAGAATATTATTTAAACATAAGAAATGAGTTTAATAAGGCAGTTCCTAATTTTGATTTTGAAAATTATTCTGAAGAACATATTCAAAGAGCAGCTTATACAATTTTCATGAATAAAACTTGTTTTAACGGATTATTTAGATTAAACAGGAAAGGTGAATTCAATGTTCCTTTTGGAAGATATAAAAATCCGAATATTTGTGATGTTGAAAATATTATGGCAGTTTCAAAAGTTTTAAAAGATGTTAAAATAGTCAATGATTCATTTTTAGCATCAGAAGAATTCATAGATGATGAATCATTGGTGTATTTGGATCCTCCATACAGACCATTACCTAACACGGATTCATTTAATACTTATTCTAAAGAAGCATTTAATGATGATAGTCAGATTGAATTGGCCCAATATTATAAAAGGATTTCAGAAAAAGGTGCAAAAGCTATTTTAAGCAATTCCGATCCTAAAAATACTGATGAAAATGATGATTTCTTTGATGAGTTATACAAGGATTTTAAAATAAACCGAGTTTTTGCTAAACGTTCTATAAATAGCAACGGTAAAAAAAGAGGAAAAATTACTGAAATACTAGTTAAAAATTATTAGGTGGAATGATGGTAAACTATTTAAAATTAGGGTTTGGAACCAATGAAAATTATTTGGATGAATTTTTTGAAACATTATTGGGTTCTAACAGAACTTATGGATATTATGTTGATTGGCAAAAAGTATTTAATAATTTACAATCNNCTTTAATTGAAATTAATATTTTAAATAGTTTAAATAAAGTCCCTGAAGAGGAATTGAAAACTAAATTTAGAGAGATAATAACTAATTATCCTGAAGTAGTTCCAATTTTACCTTCAATCTTAGCTATTCGTGATAAAAAAGTCCCTGTCTTTGATTTGGATGAGAAAGATTTTAAAAATGTTTATTTTTCCAAAACCAAATTTAAAATAGATGAAGTAATTGAATTTGCTATTAAAACAGGTCTTTTAGATTTGNNCAATAAAATTGATGATTTATATTCCTATTTGATGGGAGTTGAAGTAGGTTTAGATACAAATGCTCGAAAAAATCGTAGTGGACATATATTTGAGGCAGTGGTAGGAGATTTATTGGATGAAGAATTTAAGAATAAAGATAATATTCGAATTGTAAAAGAAGATTCTTCATTAAATATTGATAGGATAAAACGTTTTGATTATGTTATTTATGTTGACAATAGACCTAAATATGCTATAGAATGTAATTTTTATGCAGGAACGGGAAGTAAGCCTATTGAAGTGGCTCATGCATATGCAAAACTTCAAAAAGACTTGGATGAACATGATATTAAGTTTATATGGGTAACAGATGGTTTTGGGTGGAATAAAATGTCTAAGACTATTAAAAATGTTCAAGAGGATATTGAATATTTAGTTAATTATAAAATGTTGGTAAATCATTTCAATGAGATTTTTGATGTTTAGCGTAAATAAAATATTAAAATAAACTTATAGGTGGATATATCATTTGCTACTGATTAAATATAGCATTTAACTATTAACCTGAACAAATTCAATAAATTCTACTTTTATCAAACATTAGGGGAATAGAACCACTTTCCATTAACAGGA
>DAII01000130.1 GCA_002496065.1 Methanobrevibacter sp. UBA586 | reverse complement strand
TCAGTAACCATAGCAAAACCGTCAAAGTGAAAAATAATTAGAAAACAGTGCTTTGATTGAACTTTTACGGAATAATTGCCCCTTACTCACTAAACAGACAGGAAAATGAAATTAGAATACAGCAAATATAAATTCTGCAACATTTAGTTTGTTGCATGTGAAAATTTAAAAAAAAAGAAGAATGTGGAAAATATAAAAAAATTATTCAATAAATCAGTAATTTTTAGCTCTGATTTCGAAGAATGCTTGAGTATATCCGCAAACTGGACACATTGGAGGAGCTTGCTTACCTGTCATAGTAAATCCACAGTTTTCACAAATCCATTCAACATCCTCATCCTTGGAGAAGACCTCATCATCTTTTATGTTTTCTAAAAGCTTTGCATATCTTTCCTCATGCATCTTTTCAATGTTTCCTACCATTCTGAATTTAGCTGCTAAAATAGGGAATCCTTCCTCTTCTGCAGTGTCTGCAAATTCGTTGTACATTTGAGTCCACTCATGGTGTTCCCCGTCAATTGCTGCTTCAAGGTTTTCAACAGTATCTAAAAGTTCTCCTCCGTTAAGGAATTTTGTCCATAACTTTGCATGTTCTTTTTCATTATCTGCTGTTTCTTGGAATATTGCTGCTATTTGTTCGTAGCCTTCTTCTTCAGCCTTTTCAGCAAACATTTCATATTTTACACGAGCTCCTGATTCACCGGCAATAGCAGCTTTCAGGTTTTCTTCTGTTTTTGTTCCTGTAATCTTTTCGTCAACCATAGTTTAAACTCCCATACTTTATTAAGATAATATAAGATTTTAAAGCTTATAAACATTTAGATTAAATTTATAAATAATAATATTATAACTAATAAAACAATGAAAATCCCCGACATTGAAAATCATGAGATGAAAAGACATATTCAAAACTACAGGCTGACGGAGAATGTGGGGTTTCTAGACCTAATCTATGAGTCCCTCAAGGAGGCCAAGTTTATCGTACCCTTCCACAGCGAATCATACATTACCTTGAGGTACGAATCAAAGAGCAATTTCATCATCCCAGTCTTTACCAATTACAGTGAATATGTTGAGGGAAGGGAACTTCTTGAGAAAGGAGGTATTGAAGTTTCACAAATCCAGATTATGGACATCTCCAATTTCATCGAACTTACAGACAACTTGTTTTTCAAAGGAATTCTGATAGACATCAGTTCGGAGAACTACTATGTTTCGACAGACCTTTTAAATCTCATCAGAAGAGAAAATCAGTCCTGTAGCTACACTTCACAGCAGCTGAAGCAGATTATGCAAATTACAGACAACTATGACCTTGTAAGACATCTGAAAAGTGAAAGAAATACTCCTGATTACGTTTCCGATGAGCTGATAACCGCCCTTTCAAAGTCATTGCTCTTTTCACTGGTTACAAGTAGAACTGCCATTGATGACCACTTAGAAGACGGAGTTGTTGATATAACCCACTATCCAGAACACATTGATGACATATCCCTCATCATTACGAAAACAGACATAGGAGAATGTTTTGTTCTGCTTACAGACAGGGAAGAAATCAGAAACTCAAAAAATGACATAATATCTCAAAATCCTAACACACATATATATTCCAAAATAGCTAATCTCTCCCACATATGTGACTTTATTTTAAATGCAAATCTCGATGGATTAATAATAAATCCAAGCAGTGATTTCTACTTTTTATCAAGTGAAGCTTTAAAAAAAAGCTATCGTTCCATNNCATGAGGAAACTGTCTCTTGACTCTAGGATGAACAGAAGTGAAAACTGTATCTTCAACATAAAATAAAACTTTTATATCAATTTGAATAAAATCTAAACCATGGAAATTGAAGAGATTAAAAATCCCGAGATAAAAAACCAGATCCAGATGGTATATCTCCATGCGGAAAACAACAACCAGAAAGCCATTGACAGGACAAACAAAAGTATTGTTGAAATACTCAAAGAGTCCCCTCTCATAACAGTAACTGAAAATGATAACTATGTAAGGATACCCTACGGAAACGACGGAGACTTTGTGGTGCCAATATTTACCGACAAGTCCGAACTGGAAAAGGGTCTGGAATACTTTAGATTAAATGAAATGAAAAAAAATAAGGTTCCACAAGTTGTGGACATTGATTACTTTGAAAAAATAAATGACAATCCTAATTTCTTAGGACTGTTGATTAACATTGCAACCGTCTGCTATATAATAGATATGGGAATCTAATCCTTGTCATCAAGGAAATCCCTTTCTATCTCATTGGCGATGAACATAAATTTTTCGCCAATTTCAGATTCAGCATTAAGTGCAACAACGGATTTACCAAGATTGGCTGAATCGGCCACTCTAGGAGTCAAAGGAACATCTCCTAAAAATTCGATATCCATCTCTTCGGCAAATTCCGCTCCCTGATTTTCACCAAACATCTTAACTGGTTCATCACAGTGAGGACAGGTAAAGTAAGCCATGTTCTCAACAAGACCAATGTTATCGATGTTCAGCATTTTAACCATGTTTACACATTTTACAACATCATCCTGAGATACATCATTAGGTGTAGTTACCATAACCACAGCATCTATATTTGGAATGGTCTGTAAAACGGTCAACGGTTCGTCACCTGTTCCAGGTGGGTTATCTATAATGAGAACATCAAGATCTCCCCAGTTAACATCAGCTATAAGCTGTTTGATTGTACCTGTCTTTTGAGGACCTCTCCATATAATAGGTTGAGATTTGTCCTCCAACAGAAATGCTATTGACATTACTTCAACACCAGATTCAGATTCAACAGGAACCATTAATCCTTCCTCATCAATTCCTACATAATATCCAGCTACACCGAGCATTTTAGGAATGTTAGGTCCATGAATATCTGCATCCAAAATACCTGTTTTATAACCTTTATTTTTAAAAGCTTCAGCAAGATTGGCAGCAACGGTAGATTTTCCTACTCCGCCCTTTCCACTCATAACGGCTATTTTATACTTAATTTTGCCCAAATGCTGTGAAATTTTAATTTCTTGTTCGATCATTGCTTTTTGTTGTTCCGGAGTCATTTGACCTCCGTGACCATGACCATGAGCCATTATTATCATCTCTCCTTGTTTTATAACACATATTTATATTTTAATCATATTATTTAAATATTAGCTTTATAAAGATNNNNAAAAACTTATAATTTATATAAATTTAATTACATATATTATTAGTATGAGATTTAAATCGATAATTCTATTAGGTGTTATCCTGCTTTCACTGCTATGTATCTCATCAGCAAGTGCAGAGGATGTCGATTTGCAGACAAATCAGACAGACCTTACAATCGGGAATGAAATAACAGACATCATAGAAGAAAAGAAATATGACCCTGGAATCAGTTCCCAGGATTTGGTCAAGTATTATCGTAATGACTCACAGTTTGATGTTACAATTATAGGTGATGATGGAAAGCCTGTAGATAGTGGCATTGACGTGAAATTTACAATAAAAACAAAGACCTATACATTGCAAACCAATGAAAAAGGAATTGCAACCCTAAATATTAATTTAATTCCTGGAAATTATGAAATAAAAACCATATACGGCGACTATGTTGCAGTAAACACTATTAAGGTATTGCCGCCAGTGGTAACAGGCGACCTTGTAAAATACTACAAAAACTCCTCTAACTTTGAAGCAAAAATATTGGGAGATCATGGAACACCTGTAGCCAATGCAAAAGTAACCTTTAAAGTAAAAACCGCAACATATGTAAGATACACAAACAATAACGGAGTAGCATCCCTTCCAATAGGATTAAACCCTGGAAAATATCAGATGACCACCAAATACGGCGCATATTCAGTTGTGAACAACATCAATGTGCTATCTCCTATCG
>DAII01000042.1 GCA_002496065.1 Methanobrevibacter sp. UBA586 | reverse complement strand
GGGAAAACTACTGTAATGGTTTTGAAAATATTAAAATACATTTTTGTAGATGACATCAATCCAAATACAATACTGGCAACCACATTTACTCGAAAGGCCGCCGATGAGCTGTACTCTCGTATTCTAAGCTGGGGAGATCAAATCAAAAAGCACATAATGGAAGATAGTGATGTTGATTTCAGTGATTTCAATGCAATAAAGGAGAAGCTACTACACNNAAATATCGGAACAATCGACGGAATAGCCGAAGAGGTCTTAAGGGTACATAAGGAACCTGGAACCAACCTTCCTGTTGTTATTGAAAACTTTGTTGCAAAGGCGACAATGGTAAATTCAGGACTTCTAAAGGATGACAGGCACCTCAACAAGGATCTTCAGGAGTTTCTAAAGGCATTCAGCAACAACACAAGACTGGAAGAGCATCCAGACAAGATGGGAAACATCCTTCTTGAGATGAAAAACAGAATGTACTACGACCAGATTGACAGAAACTCATTTCTGGAGACAATGAACAACAATCCTGGAGCAATAGAAGCCCTTAAGGCAATTGAGGATTATGAAAGTGAGCTTAAGGAGAGAAATATCATCGATTTTCCAATGCTTGAGGAGAAGTTCCTGAATTACCTTAAAAACAACAGACTAGACATATTTCTAGATGACATAAAGATTATCCTTGTTGATGAGTATCAAGATACTAACCTGATTCAGGAGGAAATCTACTTTACAATAGCCAAATCAGCCCTAAGAAACGGTGGAAACATTACTGTGGTGGGAGATGACGACCAGTCACTGTACCGTTTCAGAGGAGCTACTGTAGACCTCTTCACAAACTTCAGGAGACGTGCAGAGGAAAAGCTGGGAATTGAGGTAAGAGAAATCAACCTTACGACAAACTATCGTTCAAGTGAAAAGATTATCAGGCTCTGTAACAGGTTTGTTGAACTGGATGAAAAATATCAGAATGCCCGTGTAGATGAAAAGCCAAGAATCACTGCCCCTGATTTTGAAGGGGAAAACATCCCAGTCCTTGGAATGTTTAGAAACAATGTTGAAATGCTAACTCATGACCTGGCACTGATGCTCAACAAATTAGTCAACAAAGGAGAGGTAACCCCAAAGGTTAGAAGCATTCTTAAAAACAACGTGCCAGAACCTCCTAAGGATATAAAAAAAATAACCCTTAAGCTGGATGAGGAATACGGTTCAGCATCAGATATAGCCGTTCTGACATATTCTCCAAAGGAGATAAGCAAAGGAACCTACCTTTTCCCCCATTACCTTAGAAAAAACCTTGAAAAGCTCAAAACCCCAATACATGTTTTCAATCCAAGAGGTCAGGACCTTCAAGATATTGAGGAGGTTGCAATATTCTGTGGATTGATACTGGAATGCATCGACCCTGAAGCCAGAATCGAAAAGAATGACAAAGGCATTTCACAGCTTGCCAGAAGAAACATGAACAAATGGCGTAGACTTGCAAGGGAGTTCATCAAGACAAATCCTGAGCCTCACGAACCTTTGACACTGCAGGACTTCGTAACCGCATGGCAGCTTAGAAGACCCATAAACCACGACAAATGGCCTAAAACCACAAGTCTGATGGAACTTGCATACAAGCTAATTACATGGATCGAACCGCTACAGGAAGATGTTGAAGGAATAGTATATCTAGAAGCAATAACACAAACAATTACCCAAACCGGATTTTTCAACAGATATTCCGGCCACATACACTTCGACACCCCTGAAAATATGGAAGAAAGCATACGGGAGGCAGTTTATAACATTTTCATCCCAATAGCAACCGGAGGAGTGGAAATTGACGAAACACTTCTTGAAACTCTTCCAAATGACAGAATAAACATCATGTCCATCCACCAGTCAAAAGGACTTGAGTTTCCTCTGGTAATTGTGGATGTGGGAACCAAATTCAGAAAAAACGATGCAAGAACCCAAAGGTTGAGATTTCCAAAAACACCTCCAAAGACAGAATCTCTTGAGGACATGATACGTACCCACAGTTCAATAGGTAAGAACGAAAGGGAGGAGAAGGATCGTGCATTTGACGACCTGACAAGACTTTATTTCGTTGCATTCTCACGGGCCGAAAACGTCCTGATTCTCGTTGGACTGAATCAGGCAATCAACGGATACAAAAGCAATGACAAGGAAATGAAAATCCCAAATGTCGCCCTTGGATGGGACAGGGATGAGAATTTAAAAGGATTTGATGAAATTTACATGATTTAAGGTGATAAAATGAGATTATCAACAAGATCAGAGGCATACATAATACCAGAATACAGCCTGACTGGAGATTTGCTATCATTTCTAACCTGCAATCTCCAATACAGATACCAAAACAAGGGAACATTGCCACCTTCAATGCCAGTTCAGCTATGGTTCGGAGAGTTCATTCACGGAGTAATGGAAGAGGCCTACCTTGAATGGGAAAATGAGAAGAAGGAGTTTCCATGGGACTGGATTGAAGATGTAAGGCCAATAGAGGACATGATTGATTTGAGGCTTCAGGTAAGAGGACTGTACCCTCCCAAGAATCACTTTTTCACAACAAACTCACCAGACAGCAAACTGAAATCCGAAGAGCTGAACGAACATGACCACAAAAAGCTGGCAAGTGCAAGAGCCCATGAGGCCATAAACAAATGGGGCCCCCATCTCTTTCCGCTGATTGACTCTGCAGAGCTTTTGATTAAGGGAATTCGAAACATGCCAAATTACGATGAGAACAAAAGCAGGTCAAACTATTATGGAATAAACGGAGTAATAGATGTTCTAAGTTCAATCAAGATAAATGAAACCGTAGAAAAGACAAATCAGCTTACCCTTGACAGCTATACAAACAGAATAATAGAATTCCTTNNCCCTTAAAAGAGATCCTGATTTTCAAAATAACATAAAAGACATTGACGAAGATCAATACGAAGTCATTATCGACTACAAGGGAATGAAAAGACCCTCAACCACTGATACCACATGGAAACATCACAAACAGCAGATACTGACTTATTCATGGCTACGCTCAAAGCAGGAGGACGCTAAACCTATCGTTGCAGGAATAATATTCTACCTCAACGAGCTGGTGCCATCCTATGAGGACCTTCAGGCTCTCCAGATTGACCTTGAAAACGAGCAGACCGATGTTGAAATCGGTGCCGAGGACTATGAAAAGATAATGAACTGGGATGAGACCATGGAATATCCACAGCTTTCCGATGAGCTCAAGGAAAGAAGATCCATAAGAATCATAACCATAAACGATGATGAGATTGAAAGTGCACTGGAAAGGTTTGACGAGGTTGTAGATGACATTGAAAATTCAATCATAAAGGAAAAGAACGGCTGCAACATCAAGAATGCCTGGAAAGCTGAGGCAGAGGAGAGAACCTGCAGTGCATGTGACTTCAGAACATTCTGTGGAAATGAAAAGAACAAAATGAAAAATTTTAAAGTACCCTAAAACAATAATAAAAAACAGTGGTTAACATGAGCGATGAAATATTAAAGACAAACAAGGACAACTGTGCGATTTTTGAAAAACATGCCATAATGGATTCAAAACCTGTGGCAATCAAATTCTTCGACAGTGAAGATGAGATACCAGAAGGCATTGAACTGATTGGAGAAACTATCAGACACTGTGAAATGGTTAAAAAGGCCTCATACGGAGAAAAGTTCTACAGCACACTTGAACAACAACAGTGTCAAGGAGGGGCAGGAGCTCTTGGACTTAGAGAGATGCCTCCAAAGGTTGCAAGCGGTGAGACCTACTACAACCTCGGAAGATTTGAAAGCCTTGAGATAGCAAAGGATACAGTAGACAAACTTTCTATTGTTCCAGAACAGCACAAGGGAATCATCTACGCTCCTCTTGATGAAGCAGAATACGAACCTGACGTTATTGTAATCATTTCAGAACCTATCTCAGCAATGAAAATAGCACAAGCACTGGTCTACAACGATGGAGACAAAGTAAGACCAAACTTTGCAGGAGTTCAGTCATTATGTGGAGATGTTGTGGCCAATCCTATTGTAACTAAGGAGTACAACATTACAATGGGATGTGACGGTTCCAGAAAAGCAGCAAAAGTTAAAAACAGCGAATTAGCTATTGGTATCTACAAAGACAAGATAGAACAAGTAGTTGAAAGTTTAATGAATATCTAAAAGATTCAATTTTGTATTTAACAGTGAATATTATGTCTATCATAATATTCACTAAAAATCTTAAATTAAAAAGACAAGCTATTTTTTTACTCATATCCTATATATGAACTGTTAGTGATTTTCCCATTGTTTTCAGTACTGTATTTTAATTACAAATGGGATTGATTATAATTAATAAATATGTAATCCAATGTGATTTAATGAATTAACATTAGGATTAACCGTAATGTATTAAGAAAGAATTTGATTGAAATCTCAATTAAGTAGACTTTTTAAAATTAGAGATGGATATTTTTTTAAGTAGAGGTTAT
>DAII01000058.1:4499-6331 GCA_002496065.1 Methanobrevibacter sp. UBA586 | reverse complement strand
AGTCTATGGGAAATAGCAGGTGGTTTTGCCAATATTTGGAGAAAAAATAAGGGTAATAGATATAAAATGATGGTAAAACCGCCGAAGCTGCTTTTTATAAAAATTTTTCAATGTCAATTTCTTTAAGAACTTTTTTTCTAAGAATCTTGTCGATTCCTGTTCCGTACTGTGCAGCCTTTTNNGGACGATATGCAAATTCTTCAGGAAGGCCCAAATCTTTTGCAAGATCTCTAAGTATGTTTTTACGAATTCTATCGTTGGCACTAGCTATTTTATATTCTACAGGAATGTTCAGTGGTAACTCAACAAGATTTTTATCCAGAAATGGAAGTCTAAGCTCAACTCCATTTGCCATTGAAACTGCATCGTCACGCTGAAGGTTCACATGATACATGTTTTCAATGTCATGTCTCAGCTCTTCATCAAGTTCTTCCCTTTCAAAGGATTTAAGATATCTGTTATATCCTGCAAAGAGCTCATCTGCACCTTGGCCTGAAATAGCTACCTTCCCACCATCTTCACTAATCATCTTGGATGCAAGATAAATAGTCATTCCAACTCCTATCTTCATTAGGTTGTTCTCTCCGATGAGCTTCACCACAGTTTCTAGATTTTCCATGACTATTTCTTTGGTTATCGGTTGGATTTTCAACGGAAGGTCCAAAAGCTCCGCCAGTCTCCTGCTGGCAATAACGTCTTTTGAATTCTCACCTCCAACAGCATAAAGCCTGATTTTAAGGGGTTTGTTTTCAGCTATTTCCTTTAGAAGCAGTGTGAGAAGGGTACTATCCACCCCACCTGAAAATATAACTGAAATTTCATCCAGATATAAGACTCTCTTAAGAACAGCTATCCTGAGCTTGGTCTCTAGCTGTCTTGAAATGTCTCCGCTTATCTGAACATGTTTTCTTGAGATGCATTGGCCGTTCCATATAGGCTTCCAATTGTAGAGAATCTCATTTGGCTTAAGTGTTTCAACAGATTCAATATTCAGTTGCTTTAACGAATACATTGAGCTGGAAAATGCATTAAATTCATCACCTTTTCCATAAAACAGTGGTTTCACACCGAGAGGATCACGGGCAAGGGCAAGGTTTTCATGATCCCAGACCGCAAAGCTGTAGTCTCCATCAAGAAGCTTCAAGGTTTCACTCACAGAATTCAAAAGATTGGAATCCTTTTTTTGGAAATATTCGATAATCCTAATAAGCAACTGGCCGTCAGTAAGTATTTCCTCATCTGTGTGGACATGGTTTATGTAGTTGACAAGTGACTTGAAATTATAGATTTCACCATTAAATATCAAAACAAGATTGTCCTTTACTATAGGCTGGTAATTGTCTTGGCAATCTCCAAGGTTCATTATGCTTAAAAGATTGTGACCAAAACCGATTTTATGCTCTCTGTCCCCTGAAAGGTCCTCTAGATCAATGTCAAGAAAAAGTTCATCATCTAGAAAGATTCCACTTGAATCACGCCCTCTGTTTTTGGTGGATTTAAGTAATTTTCCAATGTCTTTTTCTCTAAATTTTCCCTGAATACCTACAATTGAACACATATAGAATACTTTATTTTGAATAATGTATAAATTTTTAGAAATCTTTTATTAAACATTTATTAATGTAAAAAAATATATTTATTAATATTATTGTTAATATAAGGAGATTTATCATGGAAATTAAAGAAGATGCAGAAAAAATCGTAAAGGAATTTTCAGAAAAATTAGAAAATATTCCAGATTTAGAGGAAACATGGTATATTACCGATAATTTAAATCTCACTCGTATGGATGAAGCTCATGAAAAAAATCCTGAAAAAATATTAAGAAATGC
>DAII01000058.1:3038-4456 GCA_002496065.1 Methanobrevibacter sp. UBA586 | reverse complement strand
ATTATAAAAAGGGGATTAAATTATGAGAATGGATTTAGTTCTAGCTGTTCTTGATGTTCCAGGACAATTAGTTAGAGTACTTGAACCTATAAGTGGTTTGGGAGCAAACCTCGTCACTGTTATTCATAAAAGAGATATTAAAAATGATAAAGGCAAAATTCCTGTTCAAATAACATTGGAAGGAGAAAGGGAAAGTCTTAACAGAGTGATTGACAAATTCAACGAACTCGAAATCACTATTCTTGAAATGGATGGAATCGTAAGAAAAATCAAGGTAAGCACTATTCTAATAGGACATATTGTGGACAGTGACATTAGAGATACAATGGATAGAATCAATGAATTGAGTGGTGTTTATGTAGTTGGATTCGATATTCAGCTCAACGGTGAAAACAAATCCTCTGCACTACTTAATATTGAAACAGATGTTGACAAAAAACAATTGGCCTTTGATAGAGTTGAAGAAATAGCCAATGAAAAACAATTATTAATGATTAATGAAGTTTAGTGGTATTATGAAAGATTGTAAAGTCATAATCATGGGATTTGGTGCAGTCGGACAAGGAGTCGCTGAAGCTATTTCCCTTAAAAAGGAAATGATAATGGAAGAATATGGGGTGGAATTGAAAATCGTGGCCGCTGCGGATTCTTCTACCTCTGCAATTTGTCAGGATGGTCTGGATGAGGAACTTCTTCTCCAAACCAAAAGAGAAACAGGCAAACTTAAGGATTATCCTGAATACGGCGGGGAAAAATCAAACATTGAAGTTTTGGAAAGTGTTGATTACGATTGCCTATTTGAAGCTACTCCAACTAATATTATAGATGGAGAACCTGGAAGAAGCATGACATTGAAGGCATTCAGTGAAGGAAAGGATGTTGTAACCTCAAACAAGGGTTATCTGGCCTTGAACTTTGAAGAAATTATTGAAGCGGCAAAGGAGAATGACGTTCAGTTCAGATATGAAGCAACAGTCGGAGGGGCAATGCCAATCATAAACCTTGTAAAGGACACTCTTTCAAGCTGTAAGGTATTCTCCATTGTGGGAATTTTAAACGGAACCACTAACTACATTCTCTCAAGAATGACCAGTGAGGGATCATCCTACAAGGACATTCTCCGCGAATCACTGGAACTGGGCATTGCAGAGACAAATCCAGAACAAGACGTTGAAGGTATTGACGCCGCATGTAAGACTGTTATTCTTGCAAACTCTCTTTTGGGAATTCCTGCAACCTATGATGACGTAAGCGTTGAAGGTATTTCAAACATCACTTCAGAAGCAATTAATCTTGCCAAAAGAGACGGTTATCTAATAAAGCTTATAGCTGAAGTATCTCCAGACAAACTGAAAGTATCTCCTCGTCTTGTAAAAGAGGGCAGTGCATATGATGTTAACGGAACCTTGAATATGGCT
>DAII01000058.1:0-2915 GCA_002496065.1 Methanobrevibacter sp. UBA586 | reverse complement strand
GTATTCCAGACGGATCTAGCGATTATCCTATTGATGAACTTGACGGCAAAACTCCATTGGAAGCCGCAAACACTCCAAATATTGACAAATTGGCCAAGAGAGGCATAGGTGGATTTACAAACAATGTTCCCAATCAGTTTACTCCAGGTTCTGACGTTGCAAATATGAGCATTTTCGGATACAATCCTGCAGGATGTTACACCGGTCGAGGACCTCTTGAGGCAGGAAGCATGGGTATTGAAACCACTCATAATGATGTGATTTTTAGATGCAATACAATAACAGAAAAGGACGGCAATATTGAAGACTTTAATGCAGGTCACATCACATCAGATGAAGCCGAAATTCTAATCGAAGCATTAAATGAATACTTCAATGAAAAATATGATGACTTCAGAGGAAAGTTTTATCCTGGCATAAGCTATAGGCATTTATTCGTATACTCCTGTGAAAGTGAGGAGGATACAAAAATCTTGGATGAACTGGAAACACTCCCTCCTCATGACATCGTAGGTGAAAACATTGAAGAGAACACTTCATGGGATGATGAGATAGCTATTAGAATCAGGGAAATCATGAAGGAATCGAAAAAGGTTCTTGAAAACCATGAAATAAACAAAAAAAGAGTTGCCGAAGGTAAAAAACCTGCAAATATGGTCTGGCTATGGGGACAAGGAACCACACCACAACTGCCTAACTTTAAGGAAACCTATGGTCTTGACGGGGCGGTAATCACAGGTGTTGACCTTCTTAAGGGAATAGGTATCTTTGCAGGTCTTGATGTGATTGAAGTTCCAGGAGCAACAGGATTCTTCGATACTGATTACAGAGCAAAGGGAAAATATGGTGTTGAGGCCTTAAAAGACCATGATTTGCTCCTAATTCACATAGAGGCACCTGATGAGGCAGGGCATGCTTCAGATATTGAGGAGAAGGTAAAAGCAATTGAAAGAATCGATGAGTTTATTGTAGGCCCGATTTTGGATAGTCTTGAAGGTCAGGAATATAAGGCAGCTATTTTACCGGATCATCCAACTCCTATTTCTGTAGGAACTCATACTCGTGATGATGTTCCAGTCATAGTCTATTCAACAACCTCCAACCTTTCGGATGATGTTGAAAGATTCACGGAAAAGGAAGTTGAAAAGGGTTCCTTTGCCTACAGGGAAGGACATAATTTGATTAACAGATTAATTAACGACGATTTTAATTAATTTTAATTTATTTTTTTATTATGATTGGATATGAATTTTACAGCAGTTAAGGATTTATTTAGAAACAAAGAAGGATATTTATTTTCAAACAAGGCACTTCTATTTTTATTTCTTCCGTTNNGAAATGCTTGTGGGATTTGCAGACTCAGTGATGGTGGCATCATTGGGAGAGGCAGCAATTTCAGGAGTTTCTCTTGTTGATTTTGTAATGCAACTTCTGATTTTCAGCTTTGCAGCCCTAGCCGCAGGTGGAGCGGTAATCGCAGGACAGTATATAGGGGATAAGGAACTGGACATGGCATGTAAATCTGTAGATCAGCTATTGTGGTTCAACGCAGTATTCTCCTTTGTCCTAATGNNGTCATCAATTATCGGATTGCTCTTTGGAAGCATTGAACCTGATGTATGGGCAAGTGCCGATAGGTATCTGGTGATAGCAGCTTTTTCAATACCATTCATGGCAATATTCAATGTAGGAGGAGCTATTTTCAGAACAACTGGTAACTCTTACCTTCCGATGAAAGTACTTCTTCTATGTGATGTTTTAAACATAGTTGGAAATGCATACTGCATATACTATCTTGGAATCNNTCCCAACGGTAATTTCAAGATTCCTATCTGCAGTAATCATAATCTTTTTGGCCCTAAATCCGAAATATGAGCTTCACCTTACAAGATCACTGAAATTCAGATTCAACTGGAAAATGCTCAAGAACATTTTAAACGTTGGAATTCCATACGGTATTGAAAACGGACTGTTCCAGTTAGGAAGAATATTGATTTTAAGTCTGGTTTCCACCTTTGGAACCATGGCAATTGCAGCAAATTCTGTAGGATATGCACTGACAGTATTTCAGGTTTTACCAGGATTTGCAATAAACTTGGGTTTGACTGTGGTGATATCACAGTCTGTAGGTGCAAAGGACTTTGAACAGGCCAAATATTACAACAAGAAGATTCTCATAATCATATTCGCATCAATCGCAGTGGCATCATTACTTGTCTATGCGTTCCTGCCTCAAATATTGAGTATTTACGGCCTCTCCAGTGAAACTGCAGCACTTACAACTGAAATGATATTGTGGCACACGGTATTTTCCATAATCATATGGCCTATCGCATTCTCTCTTCCCTCAACATTCAGGGGAGCTGGAGATGCAAAATTCCCTATGTATGTGGGAATAGTCGTAATGTTTACATGCAGGATAGGTCTCTCATATGTTCTCTCCCTCACATTTGGAATGGGAGTGCTCGGAACATGGTTTGCAATGTTTATAGACTGGTTTGTAAGGGCAGGTGTCTACATCTACAGGTACTTCTCCGGAAAATGGATGGACTATAGAGCCATAGAATAATAACTCTACTTNNTCTTTTTTTGGAGGCACAAATATACTGTTAATCCCCTATTTTCAAGTGATTAACAGTACACTCTTACAGTTAAGGATTTAAAGGGTAATCTTGTTGTAGATAAAACATTAAGTAACTTTCAACAAGTCTAGCTGGAAACTCCAGTAAACTAATTATTCTGATAAGAACATTAATAGGAGCAATGATAAAATTAGTTGCAGATAATTGTCTGTAACCGTTAACTGGTAATCACAAACATAAACAGATTTATTTACTGATACAATTTATCTTTTCCAAATTATATTTTTTTTGGGCTATTGAAGGAGGGTTTGAAAAATACAAGGGTTTCTCTCC
>DAII01000131.1:5483-6228 GCA_002496065.1 Methanobrevibacter sp. UBA586 | reverse complement strand
AAGCCCATGGCTGTATTCGATACATCCAAAAGCTGTTCTGAAATCTTCTTTTTCCAAATAGTACTTAGAATCATTCATATAATCCACTGCTCTGTCATAGACTTCTTTCTCTTCATTTTCAAAGGTGATGTCTGCTACTTGGTTTAGATTTCTTTCTAGTTTTGCTATGTCGATTGCTATTTTTTCCGGACTTTCTAAATCGCTCATTTAAGTTGCCTCCATACGTGATAAACTCTTTGGATAACTGTAAAGTAAGATATTATCACTAAAAAGATTATTATATATGTGAAATAAACTGGTGCTGTCAGATATCCTACAACTGCCCCAACCATTAAAATAATCATACGAACTGCACGTTCTGCNNATTGCATTGGACTTGTTGGGATTCTGCTCTTGCCTTCACATAGCTGATTGTCAATGCTGAATGAATCGCTAGAATTCCTATGAACCAATCGCAGTATCCTCCAAAGATAATTCCTATGTAGATTATTCCATCAGCTATTCTGTCCATTGTGGAATCAAGAAACGCTCCAAATTTGCTGGTTCTGTTATGAAAACGTGCAACCGCTCCATCTACTACATCCAAAAAACCACTTAAAAGAATAAATAATGCTCCTAAAATCAACATATGTTCTCCGAATGCATAGGCTGACAGAACAGCTATAAAAGGAGATATTACTGTAACAATATTGGGATTTATATTGATTTTACTAGCTATCGGGTTCAATATTTTTGTTAAAAACGG
>DAII01000131.1:5327-5474 GCA_002496065.1 Methanobrevibacter sp. UBA586 | reverse complement strand
ATCATATATAATTTTTAGGTAGTTTTATGAAGATATTAAAAACTGATGCAGATAATTTCGATAAATCCATAATTAACGAGGCCGTTGAAGTAATGGCCAATGGGGGAGTCATTTTATACCCAACAGACACAGTTTATGGATTGGCGT
>DAII01000131.1:4007-5265 GCA_002496065.1 Methanobrevibacter sp. UBA586 | reverse complement strand
ACTGGTATGCAATGTAGGTTCGAAGGATCAAAAAATTATTCACGAATATCTGCCAGGGCCTTACACGCTGATTTTAAATAAGACATCATTGGTTCCAAGAACCGTTACAGGGGGGCTGACCAAGGTTGGTGTCAGGGTTCCAGACAGTGAAATCGCATGCAGTCTGGCAAAAATATTTGNNATTTCCAATAACAACTACCAGTGCAAATTTATCCAATGAAAAAACATGTAATAATCCAAAGGATATCTTAAAACAGTTGGATGTGGATGTGGATTTGGTTATTGACGTTGGTAAACTTAAAAACAATGCTCCGTCAACAATAATCAACCTGACTGAAGATGTTCCGAGGGTTATTAAACGTTAATTTTTATAATAATTAAAAAACATATTGATAACTATGAAAGTTTTAGCTAATTTCGATAAGGATACAAAAATTCCAACAAACTCTAGAATTGACAATCTTTTGGAAGGGGGAATTGAGAGGGGAGTGATAACTCAGATTTTTGGACCTCCAAGCTCTGGAAAAAGTAATATTGCATTATCTTTATCAGTTGGTGTAGCTAAACAAGGAAAAAAAGTAATTTACATTGATACTGAAGGAGGAATATCATTAGACAGGATTAAGCAAATGTCACAATTTGAATTTTCCAAGGTAGCTAATAATATTCTTGTTTTGGAACCAACTACTTTTACAGAACAGACAGACAATTTGAAAACATTGAACCTTTGGATTTCCAAAAACAATGAGGATGTGGATTTGATTGTTTTGGATTCCGCAGTCGCCCTATACCGTGTTGATGACATGCAGTCCTCAGCGTTAAATAAGGAATTGGGTAAGCAGATGGGAATATTATCTAAAATCGCAAGAAAATTCAACATTGCCGTTGTTCTGACTAATCAAATTTACAATTCCTTTGATGACGACAAGGAAAACATCCATCCTGTGGGAGGGATGATTTTGCAATATTGGAGTAAAACAATGATTCAGCTGAATAAATGTGATGAGTTACATGAAAGATTGGCTATCATAAAAAGACATAGAAGCATAGCTGAAGGTAAGAAAGTTAATTTTAAAATTACTTCAAAAGGAATTATTTAGATTAATTTAATTAATGAGAAGTTATATAGTTATAACTTAATAGTACTTTAATTTTAGTGTGATGAATATGGTTGGCAATAAGATCGGCGAAAAACCTATAAAGAAATATGAAAAAATTGAGAGAAAACCTCCAAAAGGTTATGACTCAGCTAATGATT
>DAII01000131.1:2523-3950 GCA_002496065.1 Methanobrevibacter sp. UBA586 | reverse complement strand
TGTGTTTT
The DNA here is from genome assembly GCA_002496065.1 of Methanobrevibacter sp. UBA586. Lineage (GTDB taxonomy): Archaea > Methanobacteriota > Methanobacteria > Methanobacteriales > Methanobacteriaceae > Methanocatella. Next base: position 3,942 of record DAII01000131.1, on the reverse strand, counting down.
AGAAAAAGAATACTGTAAATATCCACCTCCAGAAGGATTTTCCGAGCTCAAGGAATTAATATTAAAAGACTTGGGTTTTGAAGACTTCGGGGTGTTCTTAACTGCAGGTGCAACAGAATCACTTTATCTCTGTATGCATGCTTTATTGGAACCTAGTGACAATGTCATTACCTGTGATCCAGGTTATCTGATTATCGGAACATTTGCAGACAGATTTGCAGATGAAGTAAAGTATGTTCCAATTTACAGTGATGAAAACGATTACAAATTAACTCCAGAACTCGTACGTGAAAATATTGATGAAAATACCAAAATGATTGTCCTGATAGATCCGTTAAATCCTTTGGGAGTTTCATATACCGAAGAGGAAATTAAGGAATTTGCTAAAATAGCTATTGAAAATGACATCTACCTCTTGCACGATGTAACCTACAAGGACTTTGCAAGAGAACATTTCTTGGTGGCAGATTATGCTCCTTACAACTCCCTCACAGTTTACAGTTTCTCCAAAATATTTGGAATGGCAGGTGTAAGGATAGGAGCTGTAATTTCAACTGATGATATTATTGATGCCATTAAAAATGTTGTTGTAAATGATTTGGGTGTAAACATTATTGCACAGTATGGGGCTATTAAGGGTCTTCAAACCAAACATGAATGGATTAAGGAGGTCCGTGAAATAACCTTCCACAATCAGGAACTGATTAAGAAGACTGTAGATAAAATCGACGATGTATTTTTACCTGTATATCCGTCAGATGCTAACATGATGGCTATTGATGTTTCCAATGCAGGCATCAATCCAAAGGAATTGTCAGAATACTTGCTTGAGAGAAAAATCTTTACAAGAGAAGGAGAATACACAAGTAAACTTGTTGGAGACAAATATTTACGTGTAAGTTTCTCAATCCCTACAAATGAGATTGAAGTATTCTGTGAAGAATTCCCAAAAGCAGTAGAAGCATTGAGAAAAAATTAGGAAATTATGAGATTTAGATATCATAAACCAATTCCAGATGTGTATGAAGAGGATAATCCTACTAATCCTCTTACTACTATTTCTGATAATGATTTAAATGAATTTAAGCGATTAGCTGACAAATTCGGTGTAGATGGCATATCCTATTCTAAGCTTTCCGATGAGTTCAAGAAGGAATGGGATATTGATTTTGACAATGTTATTACCTTAACTTATGTAATCTCTGATGATATTCTTAAATTNNTCAGTCAAAGGAAAAGGCAGTATTGCTTGATGATGAATTCCAAGATATCGGAAGGGATGTTTACCGCTTGGCTGATTTTTTAAGAAGTTTAGGTTATAAGGCAGATATTTTACATCCCTTGGATGATAGAATCAGTTTAAGAGCTATTGCAATGCAATCCAACAATTGTGCAATTCTCAGAAGCAACATGTGTCTT
>DAII01000131.1:2298-2474 GCA_002496065.1 Methanobrevibacter sp. UBA586 | reverse complement strand
CTATGGGTTAAGGAGTATTGTGGGGATTGTGGAAAATGTATCAGGAAATGCCCTCATGATGCCTATGACGAAAATGAAAAGGTAATTAAGAAGGCATGTCTTGCCCATCATGAAGGTTGCAGTGTTTGTATGCTCAAATGTCCATTTTATAAAAAAGGTTATGATAAATTAAAAGA
>DAII01000131.1:0-2226 GCA_002496065.1 Methanobrevibacter sp. UBA586 | reverse complement strand
TTGAATTAGCTTTAGATGAGGAAAATATTGTAGTGGCTTGTATAACAGAATATTCTGCACAGCCAAATCAATGCAGTCAGATTTTAAAAGATGCTGATGTTGTATCAATTAGCGGGTGCGAAGATGATTGTACTTCACTCATCCTAAAGGAAAAAGGCATTGATGTTGTTAAAAATATTCCTGCAGAAGAAATAGTAAAGGAATTTGCTTTAAATCCAAATGATGCTGCCAGATTAGATGAAGATGGAGAAATGGCAGTTAAAAAATTAAAAGAAGTAATTTTAAAAGAATTAATAGATTTAAATTAATCTGTAAGATAGTAATATTCTCCTAACTCTTTTTGTTCACGGTCAAGGTAACTGTCAAGCTTATTGACTCTTGGCCTTTTTGTTTCTTTATCTCTTCTGAAGGTTACGTTAAGGTTTCCAAGGAACTTGTTCATGGAAGTTCTCAAGTCGGTTGGTTTTGATGCATGACCTTCAAGACCTGGGACTCCGTCAAATACCATTGCTCTATCGGAAATGTAGTCGATAAATACGATATCGTGGTCCACAATCAGGGAAGCAGCATTTCTGCTTTCAATAATTTTACGAATGACACGTGCAGCTATCAATCTTTGTTCAACATCTAAAAATGCTGTAGGTTCATCGAATAGGTAAATTTGAGANNTTGAGCATCCTTTGAAAGTGTTGCTGCAATGGCCAATCTTTGCAATTCTCCTCCTGAAAGATTTTTAACCTCTTTTTCAAGCAAGTCAGTTAATTGCAATGGTTTCATGATTTCGCTGTCAAATATTTTGGAGCCGTAACTTGGTGCGTTCATGTATAGGAAGTCCTGAACGGTGCCATCAAAGTTTGAAACGATGTATTGTGGTTTATATGCTATTACAACTTCTTCATCTATTTCTCCGCTCCAAGGTTCGCTTACTCCAGCCAATATTTTTGCAAATGTTGTTTTACCGATACCGTTTGATCCAAATGCTGTTACGATTTCATCGTGGTATATTTCCCCCGCATCCACTGTAAGTCTGAACTCCTTGTAGTCCTTGTCAAGGTCTGAATAGCTTGCAAGTGCATCTCCGTCGTCCTCTTCTGTTGGAGGTCTGATTGTAAACTCAATAGGATTTCTTCTTATCCTTACATTTTCCTCAGCTAAAAATCCGAGNNTGATGTATGCATTGATTCCAAGCCTGACTCCTTTTCTTCCAGATACTACACCATATCCTCCAGGTTCTCCATACAATATGTGGATATTGTCGGACAATGCGTCGAGGGTTGCTAAATCGTGTTCAATTACAAGTACGGATTTTCCATCTTCTGCAAGGGACCTTATTACTTTTACTGCATTGAGCCTTTGGGCAACATCCAACCATGATGTAGGTTCGTCGAAGTAGTAGAAGTCACCTTCCCTAAGAACTGTTGCAGCAATGGCTACCCTTTGAAGTTCTCCTCCTGAGAGGTTTTCCATTTTTCTGTCAAGAACGTTTTCAAGGTCCAGTTCCTCACATACATAGTCAAACTTGTTTCTTTCATCAACATTTGTAAGCAAATCTCTAACCTTCCCCTTTACGACTTTAGGAAGTTGATCTACCATTTGTGGTTTGAGAACGGTTTTTATTTCTCCGTTGGAAAGTGCTTTGAAGTAATTCTGAAGGGCTGAACCCTTGTAATGCTCAATTACAGCATCCCAGTTTTCAGGTTTTTCATCAAAGTTTCCAAAGTTAGGTATGAGTTCTCCTGAAAGGATTCTCATGATTGTACTTTTTCCGATACCATTCTGTCCGAGAAGACCCAATACCTGTCCCTCAGTCAAGCTTGGAAGTCCAAACAGTTCAAACTGGTTTTGCCCAAATCTGTGGATTGGTTCTCCAATTGCTTCAGGTAAGTTAATGATTGTAACTGCATCAAAAGGACATCTGTTTGTACAGATACCGCATCCTTGACATAATTGTTCTGAAATTAAAGGTTTTTTAGTGTCTTCATCAACCACAATAGTATCCTCATCCATTCTTACTCCTGGACAGTAATGGATACAAAGATAATCACATTTCTTTGGCTGACACTTATCTTTATCTAATATAGAAATACGACTCATTCTTATCTCCTTATAAAAAATAATAATTATGTATATAGATATGTTTTACAGCTTTATTAATTTTCATTAAAAATTATATAATTAATAGTTTAATATAATAATTAACTGATTTATTTTTGAGAAGATTTTATG
>DAII01000068.1:7719-7842 GCA_002496065.1 Methanobrevibacter sp. UBA586 | reverse complement strand
GTATAAAACAAACTATGTTTTCCTCATTTTAATCCAATAAACAACAGATGTAAGACCAAGCAAAAGTCCAGAGATTAAGGCCATCACACCTAACGTTGAAAAATCATTTATGGTTGAATAATG
>DAII01000068.1:2235-7616 GCA_002496065.1 Methanobrevibacter sp. UBA586 | reverse complement strand
TATAATGCTACTACAGCAAGAATTATTGAAATAAAAATACCTATTCCTGAAAACAAAAAGAGATTTATGATATTTTGAGCCTCCTCAATAATGAAGTTAGAAGATAGGCTCGCAAGTTGATAAAAACCCCCATATGAAGAATATTGAGCCAAAGTATCCCTTACACTACCAAGTTTCTCAGCATAGAAATTAAATGCAGTAATTGCAAATATAAATGACATTATAGAAACAATAATGGAAAATATCCCTATAGCAAAAACAGACTTGTTTGATTTCATTTTCTTTTTAAATTCACCAACTTTAGTACCGCATTGATTGCAATGATTATCACCATCATCTATAGTAGCACCACATTCCAAGCATTTCACAGCACTTTTTTTACCAGCGGAAGACTTTTTCGTTTTATTTGATTCCATATTTTCACCACAGTTAGGGCAAAAATTGTTTTCATCAGAAACCTCCCAATTACATTTTGGACATATCATAATAATAAATTACACTACTTAATATTTAAATACATGTGGAAAAAAATAACTTTAAACAGATTAAATACAATAAATATTAATTATTCAATTAAAATCGTGAAAATATGTACAATATATCAATAATTGCAGGAGACGGAATCGGAATAGAAGTAATGGAAGCTGCAGAATATTTATTAGATAATCTTGACTTACAATTCACATTTAGCTATGGAGATGCAGGTTATGAATGCTATCAAAAAAATGGAGTCACACTACCTGAAGAAACCGTGAAAAAAGCTAAAAAAAGTGATGCTGTGTTGTTTGGAGCTATTACAAGCACACCAGGACAGCCAAGTCCGATTATAAACTTAAGAAAGGAACTTGACACATATGCCAATTTAAGACCCATAAAATCCTACAAAGGCGTAGAATCATTGTACGATAATATAGATATGTTAATTGTTCGTGAAAATACTGAGGGACTTTATTCACAGAACGAATATGAGGAAAACGAAAAAATAATAGCTGAAAGGGTAATTACAAGAAAGGCCAGTGAAAAGATTTCAGAAGTGGCCTTTAAACAGTGCGTAGAACTTGGAAAGAACAGAGTTACCTGCATTCATAAAAGCAATGTTTTGAAAATAACTGATGGAATCTTTAAAGAGAGTTTCTACAGAGTGGGAGAAAGGTATCCTAACATTGAGAAAAATGACTTTTATGTAGATGCCGCCGCAATGTACATGATTACCCAACCACAGGAGTATCAGGTAATCGTTGCAAGCAATCTGTTTGGAGACATTCTCTCTGATGAGGGAGCTGGCCTTGTAGGAGGGCTTGGACTTGCACCGTCAGGAAACATTGGAGACAAACACGGACTGTTCGAACCAGTACACGGCTCAGCACCTGACATTGCGGGAAAACACATAGCTAACCCATCATCCATGATTCTATCAGTTGCAATGATGTTGGATTACCTAAAGGAATTTGAAATATCTTCAAACATCAAAAATGCAGTTGAAACCGTGTTGGAGAAAGGAGAATGCAAAACCCCTGATTTGGGAGGAAATGCATCAACCATGGAAATGACCAAAGCTATTGTAAAGGAGTTATGAAATGCTTAACATCACCACATTTCTTGATGCCAACTCCTACAGACTTGATAAGGATGTCCTTTACTGCCCTTCAATAGATGAAAAATACAATTCATTGACCATTTTAAAAACAGTTTCAGGCATTGGTCGAGAGCTGATGAAAAGGGGAATTGAAAAAGGAGATCGTGTTTTGATATATTTGGAAAACTCTCCAGAATATTTGTTTTCCCTCTTTGCATTATGGAGAATAGGGGCCATAGCCATTCCAACAAACAGGATTTATACCGCAAATGAACTCCAATACATGATTGAAGACAGTGCTGCAAAGCTGATAATAACTGACAAGGAAGGAGAGAGTATTTTAGAGGTCGATTCATTTGTAATTGAAAATCTGGATGATTACAAAAGTTCTGAAATTTTACCTCCTGCAAATACCAAATGGGATGATTTATGCCAGCTTCAGTACACCTCAGGAACAACCGGAAAGCCAAAGGGATCAATGCTCACCCACGGAAATTACTACTCAGCCATTCACAATGAATGTGATGTTCTGGGACTCAAACAATCTGATGTATTTCTTGGAATCTATCCCATGGCCCATGTAGGTCTTTCATGGGCAATAGCTGCCTTGAGAAGTGCCTCACTGTACATCATGATGGAACAGTACAACATTGACGATTATTTGAGATTGTGTAGGGAGGAGGAAGTAACCGTTTTAACCGGAATGCCTCCAGTAATTCATTCTCTAACCAATATCGATGCTAGACAGGATTTAAAAACAGTTCGTGAAATCATAAGCGGAGGAGGACCTCTTCATCGGAAAATATGGAAAAAGTTCTATCAGACCTACCATATTCCAATCATAAATGCCTATGGATTGTCAGAAACCATTGTAATCGGTACTGGAACAGTCATTCGTCCCGAAGATTATCTTACAGCAGACAGATACGAAAGTGTAGGACATCCAGTTTGTTTTTCTGAAGTTAAGATTGTAGACGAACTTGACTCATCCAGAGAAATGAAAAAATATGAAACTGGAGAGATTGCACTACGAGGACCTGCAATAGCAAAAGGATACTGGGGAAATGAAGAGGCCACCAAAGAGGCATTCCTTGAAGACGGATGGTTCCTCACCGGAGATGTAGGCTATCTTGATGATGACAATCGTCTATTCATCACAGACCGTAAAAAAGACATGATAGTGATGAGTGGATGGAAAATTTATCCAACAGAAGTGGAAGAAGAGCTTATCAAGTGTCCTTTGATAGAGGAAATAGCAGTTTTTAGTATAAGCCATGAACATAAGGGAGAAATACCTGTAGCTGCCGTAATATGGAAAAATGAAAATGATGAGGAAGGACTAATTGAATTTGCAAAAGAAAATCTTTCAAGATATAAAATCCCAAGAAAGATATTTACAGTAAATGAACTTCCAAGAGTCAATGGCTGGAAACTTTTGAGAAGAAAACTTAAAGAAAAATATTCACAATAAATATATAATACCTAAAAAAAGGTGATATAAAATGTTAAAAAATAAAGTAGCAATAATTACTGGAGGAACTCGTGGAATTGGATTTACAACTGCAAAATTGTTCTTAGACAACGGATGTAAAGTCATAATCTTCGGTTCCAGACAAGAAAGTGTTGATAAAGCATTAGCACAGTTAAATGAAGAAAACCCAGATTATCCTGTTGAAGGATACTACCCAGACTTAAGCAACTACGAAGAAATTGAAAAAACAATTCTTGAAATNNCGCCGACCTCGAAGCCGGAAAAATCGACATTTTAATAAACAATGCAGGAATTTCCTCATCAACACCATTAGACCAATACACCGATGAAGAATTTAGCAAAATTATGGATTTAAATGTAAATTCACTCTTCAGATGTATCAAGACAACCGTCCCAATCATGAAGGAACAGGGTGAAGGAGTTATCCTAAATACCAGTTCAATGGTTTCTATTTCAGGACAGCCATCAGGCGTAGGATATCCAACATCCAAATTTGCTGTAAACGGATTGACAACTTCCCTTGCACGTGAACTTGGACCATTCAACATTCGTGTAAACGCCGTTGCACCAGGAGTTACAGAAACAGATATGGTTAAAGCACTTCCTGAACCTGTAGTACAAGGTATCGTATCTAAAATTCCTCTTGGAAGAGTTGGAAAACCAGAAGACATAGCTAATGCGTTTCTATTCTTAGCTAGTGATATGGCAAGTTACATAACTGGAGAAATTCTCTCAGTTGACGGAGCTTGTAGAAGTTAAATATGGATCTTTTTTAGATCCATAACATTTTTTTAAAAAAAAATAAGAAAATTATTTGTAAATCATTGTTCCAATACCATTCTTGGTAAAAATCTCAAGTAAAAGAGAATGTTTTTTACGTCCATCGATGATATGACATGATTTAACACCATTTTCAATAGCCTTAACACAGGTCTCTATTTTTGGAATCATTCCTCCACTAATGATACCATCTTCAATTAGTTTAGGAACTTCCTCGATTTTTATTCTTTGAATTAAGCTATCAGGGTCAGAAGGATCTCTTAAAACACCTGGAACATCAGCTAGAATAATTAATTTTTCAGCATCAACTGCACCTGCTATTTCACCTGCAGCAGTATCCGCATTTAAATTTAGACTGGTTCCATCCTCAGCAATACCTACAGGAGATATTACAGGAATATAATCGTTGCTTGTAAACATTTCAAGCAAATCAGTGTTTACACAGTTAATTTCACCAACAAGACCTAAATCCACTTCTTCTTCATTTCCAGATTCGTCAGTTACCCTATGTGCAGGCTTTTTGCTTGCAAAAATTAATCTACTGTCCTTACCAGAAACACCTATGCCTTTTCCATCATGATAACATATTTGAGAAACAATATTGGTGCTTATTTTACCTACCAACACCATTTTAATGATTTCCATTGTTTCCTCATCGGTTACTCTTAAACCCTTGATAAATTTAGGTTCCTTACCAAGCTTATCCATGGATCTGGAGATTTCAGGACCTCCACCATGAACTACAATAGGTTCCATACCTACATATTTTAAAAGTACAGTATCTCTAGCTGTAGAAGCCATTGCATCCTCATCCACCATTGCATGACCTCCATATTTAATTAAAATCTTCTTNNCAAGGTAAAGCTTCAACTAAAATATTTACATCTTTCATTGAATCACAAAAATAATTTTTATAATATTATATATTAATGGCTCATACTTTAAATAACCTTTGCAAATATGGTCGTAGATTAACTTTTTATTGAATGAGTACTAAATTATTAATAAACTATGAAAAAAATTCTTATAATTTTAGGAGTAAGTCTTATGATGATTTCTTCTGTTTGTGCTGTGGATTCATCCAATTGGACTGAAAAGAATGTAAAGGAGCATGTTTTTAAAATTCCTCCCAAATACATTGGAGGAAATGTTAATGAAAACTCCTACACAATTAAAAATTGGAACAATTTTGCGATTCTTTGCATTGATAACTACATTGCAGACAACTATGGCTTTGAAGCTTCAGAATACGGCCCTGGTGAGGATTTGAATATAAACGCCCATCCTGCTCGTTACTTTGTCGGATACAACAAATATGAAAAAACTGATTTGAGCAGAATCTATTTTCCTGTGGGAAATTCCATCTATTGCATTTCATGGCAGTCAAGCAACCTGACCGATGACATTAGAGAAATGATAGCTACAAGCGACAGTTCATCTATCTCATCCTCTGCATTCTATGACATGCTAGATGATGCCTTAGAGGAATACGAAGCCGAAGAGGAAGAGGATAGAAACACATACATTCCTCCA
>DAII01000068.1:0-2193 GCA_002496065.1 Methanobrevibacter sp. UBA586 | reverse complement strand
TTATTGTTTTTATGTTTAACCCTAATAACGGCCGTTGGTGCCGTTGATTCCAGTAATTGGGAAACCGTTGCCATAAAGCATCATGATTTTAAAATACCACCACAATATGCTGGCGGAGAGTTAGGTGATGGAAAGTACACATATGAAAACTGGCGTATTTTTCAGATATCAGTTGTGGACAACTCACTTCCAATGGTTTACGGTTTTGCAAATGGAGATAATGCCTATGTTGAAGATCTAGACATAAATGGTCATGCAGTACGTTATTTTAATGAATACAACAATGCAGAAAAGGCCAATGTTTCAAAAGCATTTTTCTCTGTAGGACAATCTGTTTATATGATTTCATGGAAAAGTAATGAGTTTTCAGATGATGTTAAAGAGATTATAGCTAATCTAGATAGCTCTGAGTTTTCATCTACTGAATTCTATGATATCTTAAAAGAGGCAATGAATCAATATAATATGCAGGAGCAGTCCAACCTAAACACCCCTGACCCAGTATACATAAAATCAGACAATCATTACAACAAGAATGATGATTTCATAAGATACTATTTAACCTATAGAATGATTCGAAGTTATAACAGATAATATTTTAAAAAAAAGTAGCTATTAGAGGGTTTAATACCCCATAATAGCTTTAAATATTATTGACAGTTATCTGTGTGGTTTAGATGCTATATCCGTATTGTGAGCCTACTATCTTCATTAATCATCTAAAGGCTTTAAAAAGGATAAAATTTATTAAAATAAAAAAAAAATAAGAATTAGGTCCAGTTGTGAGGATTAAACTCACTAGGAGGAATGTACATAATCTCAGCAAGACCTTCTTTTAAAAGTATTTCATTTAGATTTTTACCGTCAACAATAACAACAGCCAATGTACGACCGTATTTGTCCTGATTCTTGCAGTCGTCAATATCCAAACCAACAACCTTATTTTTGCAGAATTTAGCCACAAAGTTTTTGGAAACCTTATAACCGTCTACACCACGTTCAGGAGTGTTGACCCCTACAAAACGGATTTTTCCCACACCCTCTACATAGATAGTGTCTCCGTCAACTACCTTTGTACATAGTCCGGAAGATTCAACTTTACAGTCTGTATCTTCATAATGACTTAAAATATCATCAGCAGATTGGCCAGAGTACTTAGAATCAGGAATACTGTGAGAAAACCCTGTTCCCTTGTAATAATACGCTGAAACAGACGCCATGGCCCCTAAAGCTATTATAAAAATAGCTAAAATAATTAAAATGTTTTTTCTTTTAATTGTCATCGTAAGTATATATTGATGATAAGTTATTAATAAATTTCTATTTNNTTGAGTAAGTATAATAATGAAAACATAACAAAACTATAAGTGTATGAATATTTTCGATGAGTTTATTGTAGGAAACACAGATGACATTGATTGGTGCTTTGAGTTGAGTCACTTCAACCAAAGATTAAGTGAAAACAACATTAGTCTAAAATATATAAAAAATATAGTGATGGAAGAGGATTTTCTAAGATATGATCAGGAGTCCAGCAATAGCTATGCAGTATACTATCCAGCACCACCTACAAAGGACTACGACGAAATAAAGCTCGTTTTTACTTGTGATAAAAATAAAATAAGCATCGTTACCGTAATGCCTATAACAGGCAAGTTCAAAAATGAGAAATATATAAAATTAAAAAAGAAAAGAGATAAGGCACACAAAAGTGTNNAGAAGATTTTAATTTTCGCTAACCCTTGACTATCTTCTGAAGATTATTACATTGCTTATCACATCTCATAAAGGCCATTTAATCTTTGAGGGTTGGTTTTGATAAGGCTCCATAAACGGAATTCTTGTTTCTACCTGTAGGCATCAACATACTCAATGGTCAACTATTTTTGATGTGTGAGATATGAAAAATCTGTATTTTTCCTTGAATTTACAAACAACCTCATAACTGATTTTTGAAATTTGAACAGAAGTGAAGAGTTGGTAAAATTTTCTTTGAGTCAATGTAGCTAAAATATGGTCTAGACACGTTATTTTTTTAAAAAACAACTCCACACATCATTTTAGAATAATTGAAAACAGATTATTTTACAATATATGAAAAAACAACAGTAATAAGCCCAAGAACATATAAGTTGAACTCCTTGAATTTAAATCTGAAATCAACACCCTAATATCATCAAACATCTTCTTTTA
>DAII01000078.1:542-4225 GCA_002496065.1 Methanobrevibacter sp. UBA586 | reverse complement strand
TTTTAATCAAATCCTACCAAAACAGTTATATATAAGAATGTATAAACTTTCTTTAAAAATTAATCGGAGATGATATTATGGCAATTAGAGTAGAAGTATTCTCATCAAATAGCTGTCCGCACTGTCCTGGTGCGATTAAAGTAGCTCAAGAAGCTCAAAACGATATGGNNTATGGATTTAGACATTGAAGTAGAAGTTGTAAACGTAAACGACCCTGAAAACATGGCAAGAGCAAGAGACTACCAAATTATGGCAGTTCCAACTATTGCAATTAACGGAAAAGTTGAATTTGTTGGTGCACCAACTGAAGATCAATTAGTTAGCAAAATCACTGAAATTGCAAACAGCAATGACACTGATATTTTCTAATTAATCTTTCTTTTTTTTATCTTTTTTTATGTCCTCAAATAATAATTTCACAGCCCCGACTACAGGTACATTAGCTACGGCATGTGCAGTTGCCAGTATTAAAACTATTTTTAACGATGACGTACGTTCTGTTGATGTAAGAACACCTAACGAGGTTCTTGAAATATTGATAGACGATACTAAAATTATCACTCAAAATTCAGCCATATCCACAGCTCACAAAAGACCATACAATGATCCTGATGTGACTGTCGATATTGAAATCAAGGCAAAGGTTGAACTGGTTGATTTTAATAGGGAGAAAATTATTATCAAGGGGGGAGAGGGCGTTGGAATCATCACAAAACCCGGCCTTCAAATTGATGTTCGTGAATATGCAATCAATCCTGTTCCCCGTAGCATGATTCATGAAAACCTAAAAAATCTTGTTCCTGAAGATAAGACAGCTATTGTAACCATTTCTGTCCCCGAAGGTAAAAGAATAGCTCACAAAACCATGAATCCTAAATTAGGAATTCTAAATGGGATTTCAATACTTGGAACCACAGGTATTGCAAGGTCAATGTCATCCCAGGCCTATAAGGATTCAATTGTAAAACAGCTGGATGTTGCTGTTGCAGAAAGNNGTAACATTGGAGAAAAACTAGCTATTAAAAATTTCAACATATCCAAGGACAACATTGTTCAGACAGGAAACTTTATAGGTTTTATGTTTGAGGAGGCCAAAAACAGGGGAATCGATAATTTTACATTCTTTGGCCATATAGGAAAGCTTGTTAAGGTAGCTGGTGGAATCTTCGATACAAAACATGCGGTTGCGGATGGAAGGCGGGAAATAATGATTACCCATGCAGTTCTCTGTGGTGGAGATAAAACTCTTGCCGAAGCGTTATATGGGTCAAAAACCACTGAAGACATGTTAAATATTCTAAATGAGAAGGATTTGACGGAAAAGGTCTGCAATAGTATAGCCAACACCATAAACGAGACATGTAAAAACAAGTTCGGTCTGACTCTTAATACTATTCTTGTGGATATGGAAGGCAATTTTTTAAACAATAATTTTATACAACGTTAAACCATACTATTAATTATGAAAATAGCTATGGTAGGTCAATTTCCGCCTCATGTGGGTGGTGTAGGTGTCCACATTCATTCCTTATCTAAAAAACTCATTGAGGAAGGACATGAAGTTTATGTAATAACCTATCCTCACAAGGAACTTAAGGACATAGATGGAATACATGTTATCGGAACAAAGGGAATAAATTTGCCTGGAATCAGAGGCCTTGCTTTTAAAAAGAGTGCTAAAAAGGCCCTGGAGAACCTTTTAAAGGAAGAGGACATTGACATTATTCACGGCCATTACCTGTTCCCTGCAGGAGCGGCAGCTGTCGAGGTTGGAAACAAGCACAACATCAAAACCTATGTTACGGCTCACGGATCTGATATGTTTGAACTGTATAAAAAACAAAAGTTCATGAGAAAACCACTTAAAAATGTTTTGAAAAGTGCAGACAAGGTTTTTGCGGTGAGTAATGCATTGCAGGATGAAATACTGGCTACTGGCGTTTCTAACATAAGGGAAAAAACATCACTTTACTGGAATTCCGTTGACACTGAAAAATTTCAGGAACAGGAAAACAAAGAATTTAAAAAGTCTATGAATATAGATAAGCCTATCGTGATGTTTNNTGTTGGAAATTTGATTAGGAGAAAAAACGTCAAATCAATTCTGGATGCAAAAAAAGAATCCGATACAGATTACGAACTTGTCATCGTTGGAGGAGGTCCTCTTTTCAACGACCTTCAAAAGAAGGTTAAGGATGAAAAAATAGATGGAGTCACCTTTACAGGACCAAGACATGATGTTGAAAACATAATTAGAAGTGCAGACTTACTTATTTTACCTTCATTTTCAGAAAGTTTTGGACTTGTTTTGATTGAAGCCCTTGCATGTGGCATTCCGGTAATAGGAAGTAATGTGGGGGGAATCAAGGAAATCATAACAGAAGATGTTGGTTTGCTAATTGACCCAAATGACCCTAAAACAATATCTGTGGCTATTGACAAATTATTGACTAATGAAAACCTTTACAATTCATTCAAATCTCATGCAAGAGACAGAGCAATGGATTTCAGTGAAGTTAAAATACCTTATGATGAGATGGAAAAATGAAAAAAACAATTAGATCCCCAGGTTCTGCAACAATAATCAATGCAATAGCTACCGGTTCAGGTTCAGCATTCGGAATTGGATTAGATATAGTCTGCAAGGCCAAAACTCAGAATTGTTCAATTACTGCTAAAAATGATGTTGGTGCCGACACCAAGTTTATGGAAGACTGTGCTAGAAACGTATTTGAAACATATGGGATTTGTGAAGATGAATTCGGTATTGATTTGGAAACAATATCCTCACTTCCGATGGCTTCAGGTCTTTCAAGCAGTAGTGCACTTTCAAATGCTATTACTGCTATAACTTCAAGGATTGTTTCTGAAGAATTTGATTTAAATCCTCTTAATGATTATGATATCATTAATTTAGCCATCGAATCATCATTGAAAGCTAAGGTTACAATTACTGGAGCATTTGATGATGCAACAGCTTCCTATTTTGGAGGAGTTGTTGTTACAAACAACAGATATCATGAAATGATAGTCAAGGAAAAGATGGAAGAGTTTCCAATCCTTGTTTATATGCCTGATGAAATTTCAGAATCAGGAAGTTCCGATGTTAACCGTATGAAGCTACTTTCTCCTTTGGTTGAATCAGCATTTGAAATGGCTAGAAACGGAGACTATTTCAAGGCATTGAACTTAAACGGTTTGATTTATTCAGCAACATTAAACTTTAACTCCCAAATAGCTATCGAAGCACTGAATGCAGGAGCATTGGCATCAGGTCTTTCAGGAACAGGATCCTCATTTGTAGCTATTTGCGAAGAAGATTCTCTACATGAGGTTAGGGATGTCTGGAATGATAACTTTGAAGGAAGGGTAATTGAAACCACCGTTGACAATGACGGATGCACTTTCCTCTAAATTTCACTTTTTTACCTAAAATACAAACATATGTTGTATATTTTCAATAAATGTAGCTTCACTTTACAATTCCTGTAGGAAATCCAATTTTGGATAATTATGGGTGCTGGCAATTACTCAGCTACTGTAAGTTTTGATTTTGATGAAAAATATTCTCCAACACAACTACTCCATTTGAAGTTTACAAGCCAACAGATCAGTTCAGGTTACTTGGCAATGGAGTTGTAAAAGTTTTAAGTAAAACAGATTAACATAACTCAAACACAACT
>DAII01000078.1:0-512 GCA_002496065.1 Methanobrevibacter sp. UBA586 | reverse complement strand
ATTTAAGAAAAGTAATGTAGTAAAACATGGACAATCAATGAGTGATTTAAAAACTCTAAAACTAATAATTATATTACATTTAGCATTGTTTTCAATTCCATTTACAAGAAAATTTAATAAATGACTGAGCTAATCACTCAATACTTTTTTTATTTTTTTACATATAATTTTAAATAGTATAATAATTATAATTTATATTATTATCATTATTATCAAAATTGGTGATTTTTTGAATAGAGACATGGAAGTATATTCTTTTAAAAATAGTGNNGATTGATGAAATTGATAATGAATTATTTGAATTGATTTGCAAAAGAACTTCTTTGGCCAAGGATATTGCTCTTGCCAAGAATTATCTTGATATTCCTATTTATGATAAGACAAGAGAAAAAATTATTTTTGATAAAACTCATAAATTAGCTGAAGAAAAAGATATTGATGCTGATATTATTGAGCAAATCATGAATATGTTAACTATTTTAAGTAAAAATGAACAAAATGAAATTTTAAGG
>DAII01000093.1:7419-7596 GCA_002496065.1 Methanobrevibacter sp. UBA586 | reverse complement strand
TTTGAAAAAAATTTTAAAAAATAAGATTTTTGAGATTACATGAGTAATCTCCTAAAACAAAGATTACTTACACTAATCTTTGTCTAGTTGTTGGTTTTTTGTTTTGCCAGCTGTATCTTCTGAGTTTTTTGGATTTACCGAAACCACAGGAAGCACAGACTTTTTTACGTAAGTGGT
>DAII01000093.1:7020-7287 GCA_002496065.1 Methanobrevibacter sp. UBA586 | reverse complement strand
CATGAAATATAGACAATGTTGTCTCCTCTAATAAGAACGACACCAAGTTTTCTAGTAACTTCTCCATCTTGTAATTCTTGTGCATCATTAAGAACTAAATTCATATGTAAATCAAAACTCTTAAGTATTCCTCTAAATTCACGATCTCCTTTGAGTTTTATTAAAACTGGAGAGTTTACAGCTTTGCCTAATGCATCGAGTGGTCTTTGAACATTTTGTCCGCTCACAATATCACCTATTATTACCATTTATTTAAATTTTTAATAA
>DAII01000093.1:5514-6910 GCA_002496065.1 Methanobrevibacter sp. UBA586 | reverse complement strand
AAATTGCTTTTTTGAAAAATAAAGCAAAAAATAGATAATTTAAATATTTTAACCTCTTCTATTACTTTATTAGCATCGACCATAATTAAATTTAACTATATAAAAAAGTTCATTCATAATAAATAATGTATAAAATAAATTGAAAGAGAGATGAAAATGAAAGTTAAAAAAAGAAATTTTTTAAAAAAGAAAAAAATCAAGGAAATAAAGAATGAGCTTGGAGAATACCAGACCATTCTTGAAAACAAGAAAAACATTGAAATTCTAGAAGCAGATCCCTATTCCTTCATACTAGTTGACAATGAACCTAACCTAATCATAATAGATGGGAACTATTTCCCAACCCTCAAGGCAGCACTTGCCAATGAATTTGATGCTAAGACCGTTGAAGTGGATAAGGGAGNNGGGAGCAATCAGATTCGTAACCAATGGTGCAGATGTAATGAGTCCTGGAATTGTAGCTGCAGATGAGGATATTGAAAAGGGAGATATTGTTCTTATCGTTGATGAGACCCATAAAAAACCATTGGCAATTGGAATCAGTCTTATTACAGGTCCTGAAATGGTTGAAAACGATTCCGGAAAAGCTATTGAAACAAAACATTATGTTGGAGACAATATCTGGAACTTTGAAATGTGAGGATTAAAAATGGTTGAGTTANNACATTCGCAATCCTGACATACACAAAATCGGAATAATAGCTCTCGGATCACACCTTGAAAATCATGGTCCTGCTCTTCCAATAGATACTGATGCAAAGATAGCTGCATACATCGCCCTTGAAGCATCACTTAAATGCGGAGCCAAATTTTTAGGAATAATCTATCCAGCCCATGAATTAGACGAAATCAATCATGGAAAACACGTTTCCCTTGAAGTGCTAAAAAACAACATCATCAATAGNNAAAGAAATATCTGGGAATAGAAAAGGTAATCATTGTAAATGCCCATGGAGGAAACATTCCAATAGCTACCGAACTTGCAGACATTGAGGATGCCACTAATCTAATCGTGATTCTAAATAACAAGATGATAGATTCGGAAGGTCCCCATGCTGGAACCGGTGAACTGTCAATGGCTAAGGTCCTTGGGATAATCAATGAGAATGAGGTTCCAAATCAGACCGACTTGGAGAAATATGAAGAAGTTGGCCTATANNAATGATCCTAACATCGAATTAGGTGCCTTGGACGTTAAAGAAAATGGAGTTTATGTTGATGAAGTCTATGGAAAACAACTCTTCGAACTAGCTATCAACTCAGTAATATTTGACACAGAAAAGTTGTTGGACTTTTAGAAAAAAAAGAGAATAATAAGTTGGAAAACTTATTATTTTATAAGGTTTCTTCTGAATCTTTGGAACTGGCTGAAAAACCTCCACTGGAATCATGTTGA
>DAII01000093.1:5330-5484 GCA_002496065.1 Methanobrevibacter sp. UBA586 | reverse complement strand
ATGATTGGCCACTGTCTGATACATAGACATCTTCAGAATTAACATGATTATCCTGATAGCTATTTGAAGACTGTTCCACCTTAATGGATGTGTTGGTATCATTAGTAAGGTTCAATTCTGTGGAATTATCATCATTGAAAAGATTTAAAGTATA
>DAII01000093.1:3977-5256 GCA_002496065.1 Methanobrevibacter sp. UBA586 | reverse complement strand
TAAATATAGGTATCAATTTTATTTAAATATTATTATAAAAATAGTGAAACCATGAAAACAATAGCTAAAGAAAGCACCAGTGAAATCAAAATTAAAAAATCACAGTTTATCTGCAGATTATTCCCAACACCAACCAAGGAAGAGAGCAAGGAAATAATCAAGAAAATATCTGAGGAATTCAGTGATGCCACACATAACTGTACCGCATACATAACCGAAAACGGTGAAGGCTACGATGACAACGGAGAGCCTAGCGGAACTGCAGGCAAACCAATGCTGAACGCCCTTAGAAAAAATAATCTTCACAACATAACAGCTATTGTAACACGTTATTTCGGCGGGATAAAACTTGGTCGAGGAGGGCTTGTAAGAGCCTACAGCAAATCGGTTCTGGAAGCCATCAACAACAGAGAAATTATTGAAATTGAATTTTATGATGTCTATACAGTTAATTTTGAATATAATGATATGAAAACCGTTGAAAAAGAAATAAGAAACAACAGACTTATAGTAATCAGCAAGGAATTTGCAGAAAATGTCACTTATGATTTGATAAGTGCAANNAATTAGTTTAGTTGCTAAACAAAATATAAAAATAAAAAGATATTAAAAAAAATCGATAACTAATCTCTCATTTTTCTAAAAAATGATTTTTGAGCCCCACAGGTCGGACATGTAAAGGAATCCGGCAAATCTTCAAATTTCAAACCTTTTTTATAACCGCGTGCTCCCTCTTCCGGGTCATATACATACCCACATTTCCTACATCTCCATTTTTGCATATCTATCACCATTTAAAAATTAAAAAAAAATAAAAAAAAGAGTATTTTGAGAAAAAAAACTAATTATTGTTCTTCAAACTGTTCTTTACCTACACCGCATAATGGGCAAACCCAGTCATCTGGTAAATCTTCCCATGCAGTTCCTGCTTCAATACCGCTTGCTTCGTCTCCGTTTTCAGGGTCGTATACATATCCACATACTTTACAAATATAAGTTGCCATATTTAATCACCTTTTTAATTAGATTTCAGTAAACATACTCTTAGCAGCCCCACAAATAGGACATTTGTAAGAGTCAGAAAGATCTTCAAAATTAGTACCTGGTTCGATTCCTCTATCAGGTTCTCCTACTTCATCATCATAAACATATCCACAAAGTTTACATTTCCATTTACTCATATTTGAATCTCTCCTATATTTGAATAATATAGAATATTATTTTATAATATATAAACTTTAAGGTGTTATAGCCCTCATTAATAAAAAAAATTGATTAA
>DAII01000093.1:3380-3944 GCA_002496065.1 Methanobrevibacter sp. UBA586 | reverse complement strand
GCTATGGATTACTATAGCCCCAGCAGCCACAATAGCTCCTTCACATACTTCAACATTTGATAGGAAGGTGGTGTTTCCTCCGATGGAAGCTCCTCTTCTTATTCTCGGTCCCTGCAAATCATAGTTGACACGAACAGGATACTTGTCGTTTGTAAAACATGCACAGGGACCTATGAAAACATTGTCTTCTATGATGGAATTAGTTGGAATGTAAACGTTGGACTGTATGCTTACGTTGTCACCGATTATCACATCACCCTCGATTACTGTATTGGTTCCGATTAAAACATCATCCCCGATATTTGTATTTTCCCTGATAACGACATTATGGCCTGTCTTGAAATTGTTTCCTATTACAACATCATTGTAGATAATAGAATTAGAACGAATTGTGTAGTTGTTTCCAATGACCGGATGTCTGGATCCGTCTTTGTAGTTTACTCCAAACTTGATGTTTTCAGATGGAGGAAAACGTGGAATATGATAATTTCTAGCATCATCATTGCTACCAACTTTACCTAAAAATTTAACCATTTGAACACGACCATAATTTTATTATAATAA
>DAII01000093.1:2683-3362 GCA_002496065.1 Methanobrevibacter sp. UBA586 | reverse complement strand
AAAATTGTATTCCAAAGAAAGTCTGTTAAAAGAGATTAACACAATCAGAGAAGAAATAGGCCATGAAACAAATGATATAAACATCAGGGACATCTACTTTGATGAAAACAAAAATGAACTGTGGATAATAGGTGAGGACCGTCCGGACAAGTCATCAATCATTGGCAAAGGAGGATGGGTTGTTGGGAAACTTAGGGAAAAAACCGGACTTGACAAGATTCATGTTGAAAGCTATGGAGACTTCCTTCTGAAAAAGTACAAGCTGGAGCTATCCCAAAAAACATTGAACAGCTTTGAGAGTGAAGCTGTTGGAATAATTTCACTGAGAAAACTGATTGATGAAAAACTAAAAAAATTGTACCAATTCGATTTAAACAGCTATATATCAACCCATGAAATAATCGAAAGTGAAGGACATGATGCAGTTGTTGCATTTTCGGGTGGAGTAGACAGTAGTTTTTCATTAATCCTTGCAAAAAAATTAGGCNNGATCCAGGAACAATAATCCTGCCAAACCAGTTTAAGAGAAACATAGAAAATCTGGCGGAAAAACTAGATGTTACCCACCACTACATTGAAACAGACAGTTCACAGCTGATAGCCGAAGCCCTTAATGGAAACATACACCCCTGCGGAAGATGCTCAAAGAAAATTGAAGAGACTGTTCTTGACTTTGCAG
>DAII01000093.1:2278-2649 GCA_002496065.1 Methanobrevibacter sp. UBA586 | reverse complement strand
GGGAAGGAATAACAAGACTCAACCTCCCTGCAAGTTTGGCTACTGGAAAACAGGAAATAAAAAATCTAACTAGAAGCTATGAAATAAGAGAATTTGACGGATTCGGATGCCCTCTGCTATATGAGACACATAAAAAACATCCCCACCTTAAAAAATACTCCATACAAAGAATATTGAGAGAGACACGTTCATCAGCATTGGAACCTGGTGAAGCATTAGATTTAATATGGAGTTTCTATAAACTGTAAAAAAAAGGTGATAGAAATGAAGATGTTTAAAATCTGTCCGAGATGCGGATCAACAAAGGTGAAATGGATCATTCCACAGAACTGGTCCATGTGGAGATGCTACACATGCGGATATATCGGTCC
>DAII01000093.1:0-2252 GCA_002496065.1 Methanobrevibacter sp. UBA586 | reverse complement strand
AGAAATAAAAAAAGAAAAAAATGAAGAAAAAAAGGATTAGATTCCTCTTTTTTCAAACTCTTCATTTAAGAAATCAACAATATTGCTCATTGCAAGCTTAACCATTTCAGGAGAAGGACCTCCTGGAACTTTTCTCATTTTAACGTTTTCCAATGGATTGAGAGCTTTTTGAACCAATTCATCATCAAGTTCAAGCTTATCGAAGCCCAATTCAATAGCCACATTGTCAATATATTCTGAGGTGATGTCATCCTCACCTAAATTCTGTTCTGTAGCCTCATTAACTATCCTACCCACAATCTGATGGGCTGTTCTGAAGGGAATGCTCCTTTCACGAACCATGATATCTGCAAGGTCAGTGGCTGTAGCGAAGTTCTTTCCTGCCAGTTCCAGACATCTTTCCTCATTAAACTCAACTGATAGAAGCATCTTAGTTACAATGCTGAGAGTTGATTCGGCCACATCACAAGCATTCCACAAATGAGGAGTAATTTCCTGTAAATCCTTGTTGTATGTGTATGGAATAGCCTTTAGGATAGTTAAAATGGTAATCAGCTCACCTGTAACAACGGTAGATTTACCACGTGCAAGCTCAGCTATGTCAGGATTTTTCTTCTGTGGCATGATTGAGGATGTTCATGAATACTCATCGGATATTTCAACAATTCCAAATTCATAGGTACTCCACAAAATAAGCTCCTCACAAATCTTAGATAATGTTGTACAAAGACAGGACAGGTCAAAGACTGTTTCTGCAATAAAATCCCTTGATGAAACTCCGTCCATGGAATTTTCAAGATATCCATCAAAGCCAAGGAGTTTTGTTGTCAGTTCCCTGTTGATTGGGAAGCTTGTTGTTGTCATTGCAGCAGAACCCAAAGGATTTAGGTTGACTCTCTTGTAAGTATCATCCAAACGTTCGTAATCCCTTTTAAGAGCCTGAACATGAGCCATCAAATGATGAGCAACTGTAATAGGTTGTGCATGCTGTAGATGAGTATATCCAATAAATACTGTTTCCAAATGATCCTTTGCAAATTCAACGATACCTTCAATAAAATTTAGGATACCAACCTGAATGCCCCTAATCCTTTCACGTAAAACAAGCCTTAGCTCTGTAGCTACCTGATCGTTTCTTGACTTTGCGGTGTGCATAAAACCTGCTTCGGGACCTACAATGTCAATCACATATTTTTCAATTGCCATGTGCACATCTTCAACAGAATGGTCCAATACCAGTGCATCGATACCCTCTTCCTTTAATTGATCCAAGGCTTCCAAAATCTTATCAGCAGTTTCAGCGTTAATGATGTTTTCATTTTTGAGCATTGAAGTGTGAGCAAAATTAGTTTTTATATCAGCTTCAAAAATAATTTTATCGAATTCCAAAGATGAATTATATTCAGCAGCTTCGTCAGTCATTTCAGTTTTAAGTCTTCCATCTCTTATAGCCAAAATAATCACCTTTTAAAAAAAAATAATTAAAAAAGATTAGAATTTAATCTTTTTTCATTTCGGTGTATCCACATTTACCGCAAGCATATCTATCACCATGGTCAGCCATAAATACACCTTCACCACAACGTGGACAGAATTTGTTTTTTCTTTCTAACTTGTCGCCATCTACTTTGTAAAGACTAGATACTTTCATATTATAACCCTCCACCTATTCTTCGTCTTCTTCAGCAGGTTCTTCAGCTTCAGTATTTTTAGCAATAACAGCTTCAGTTTCAATGTATTCTAAATCTGCAGGAGTTGCGTAAACTTTTGCGTAACCTAATGCTTTAGGTTCACCGTAGTAAGGTTGAACATTGTCAACAACGATTAAATCTTTTTTAGTGTTTAATAAAGCCACTAATTTGGATTTAATGTCTAAAAGTTTAGGAGTTGCTTCTCCTTCGTATTCTACATAAAATTTAACTTCATTTCTGTTAAATAATTTGTTTTCTTTTTGTTCAATAATAGTAATTTCCATAATTTAACCTCTATTCTTTAATAAAACCGTTTAAAAGCTCTTGAGCTTTTACTCTTAAATTAGAAACATTTAATACAACTAACCCCTCATTCGGTTGTCCGTATAAGACAATAGCATCATCAGGAGCTACTAAAATACAAGGAAGAACAGCAAGATCGTCTTCCCCATCTACAATAATCAACTGACTATCACCCTCTTCAGCCAATTCCATAGATTTTTCTATGGTTTCCCATAGATCCCTAGTAATAGTTCCCGCAGGATTGTTAGCTTTTAAAAT
>DAII01000025.1:3261-4947 GCA_002496065.1 Methanobrevibacter sp. UBA586 | reverse complement strand
GCCATATAACACATAGCACATCTAATAGAGAAGGATGTAACGTTAACAAATTCAATTAGAAATATTTGCAAAAATTAATTATTTTTTGAATAAAATAATTTTAAAAAATAATATTGAGAAATAATGTAATATTTAACTTATTATTGAATTTAAAATACATTCAATTAATATAAAATATATTTTTATTATGATTAATTTCAAAAAAGCAAAAAGAAAAAATAGTAATAAAAAAAATAAAAAAAATAATACTAACAAATAATGCAAAATAAGGTGTGTAAATGAATAAAACAAATCCAAATAATATATAAAATTTTCTATTAAAATCAAATAAAATTGCTTTATATATGGCCTAAAACCATATATAATAAATGGTGATAAAAAATGAAATTCGGTATTGAATTCGTACCAAATCAACCAATTAGTGAAATCGTAGAATTAGTAAAATTAGCAGAAGATGTAGGATTTGAATACGCTTGGATCACTGACCATTACAACAATAAAAACGTATATGAAACCTTAGCATTAATCGCTGAAGGAACTGAAACCATTAAAATGGGTCCTGGAGTAACCAACCCATATGTAAGAGCTCCTGCTATTTCAGCATCAGCAATCGCAACTATTGACGAACTCTCAGAAGGAAGAGCAACTTTCGGTATTGGTCCTGGTGACAAAGCAACTTTCGACGCATTAGGAATTCCATGGGAAAAACCAGTAACCACCATCAAAAACGCTATCGCAGAAATTAACACCTTAATAGAAGGTGGAAAAACTGAAGGCGGAGCTGCATTAGGTGGAGTAAAAGCTGTACAAGAACACATTCCTATTTACATGGGTGCACAAGGTCCTAAAATGTTAGAAACCGCTGGAGAAATCGCAGACGGTGTTTTAATCAACGCATCCAACCCTAAAGATTACGAAGCTGCATTACCTTTAATCAAAAAAGGAATCGACAACGCTGGAAAAGACATTGCTGACTTTGACGTAGGTGCATACACTGCTACCTCTATCGGAACTGACTCCGAAGCAGCTAAAAACGCAGCAAGAATCGTAGTTGCATTCATTGCAGCAGGTTCCCCACCTCCAGTAATAGAAAGACACGGATTACCAGAAGGTATCAACGAAAAAATCGGAGGCATGTTAGCTAAAGGTGACTTCGGTGGAGCTATTGGTGCTGTATCCGATGACTTACTCGAAGCATTCTCCGTATGTGGTACCCCTGATGAATTTGCTCCAAAAATTGAAGCATTAGCTGAAATGGGAGTAACTCAATACATCGTAGGTTCCCCTGTAGGAAAAGATGTAAAAGAATCCATCGGATTATTCAAAGACGTAATTGCAAGTTTCTAAGCAATTTACTTCTTTCTTTTTTTTCTTTTTAAATAAATTTCATACTTCAAAAACAACTTTTTTTACCTAAACAAAATTTTTAATTATACTGACTTNNAATGGAAATTGAAAATTTAACAAAAGAAATTAGGAACAGATCTTTTGAGAGGAAAAAAGACAAGACACCAGACCAAGTTGCCGCAAGTTGGTATAATGATGACCTTACCTACGATAGTGTCAGAAAGACATTATTTTTAATACTGCCTACACCAGGCTGTTCATGGGCACTTGGAGATTCCGGTGGATGTACCATGTGTAGCTATGTTTCAGACTGCACCCTAGAAGCGATTGAAACTGAAG
>DAII01000025.1:0-3249 GCA_002496065.1 Methanobrevibacter sp. UBA586 | reverse complement strand
AAGAAGATGAAATAGCTGTAAAACTGTTTGCATCAGGCAGCTTCCTAAATCCCTATGAACTTCCAAAGGATGCTCGTGACATCATCTTAAAAACATTGGTTGACTTAGGCAATGTTAAGGAAATTATCGTTGAGTCACGTCCTGAATATGTAAGTGAAGATGTTTTGGAGGAAATAGCTGAAATCATCGGCCCAGAGATTCTGTTTGAAGTTAGTATGGGTCTTGAAACATATAATAACGATACCCGTCTAAACAAGATTAACAAGGGTTTTACAACAGAGGACTTTGAAAATGCCGTTGACATCATACACAGACTAAGAGATGAGAAAAACTATAACCTCAAGGTAAAGGCATACGTTTTCGTCAAACCTATCTTTTTAAGTGAAAGAGAAGCCATTGAAGAGGCAATAGCTACTGCAGAGTATTGTGAAGGTATTGATGTTGACAGGATATCTATTTGTCCCGCCACCATTCACGGAGGAACCTTAATAGAGAGACTGTGGAGACAGGGAGCATATCAGCCACCATGGATCTGGAGTACTGTTGAGATAATCAACNNACATGAGATAATCAACACAATTCGTAAGAACCTTGAAATTACTGCCATTTTGGATACTTCAGGTTTCGGATCCAGAAGAGGCCCCTATAACTGCAAGAAGTGCAACAAGGAACTTAAGAACATAATCATTGACTCCAACCTTACCCAGACCCCTATCGAATATGACTGCCAGTGCAAGAAAGAATGGCTGGCTGATGTCAACAGTTCCGACATGAACTTTTCAAAAACTTTTAATAAACATATTCCATTATATTAATATTATAACTATTATTAAGGAGGTGTAAAATAAAAAGAATAGCTCAATAGGCATTTTTGCAATTATTCTGGGAATCATAATCATTGCATTCCCAATGGTAGGTGTTATCGGAACCAGTGCACTATTTGGATTGTCCACTCTTTTAATATCAATAATTGTGCTGATGGTTGGAGTTTCAATCATGGACTACAACACTATCGGGGCGGTTATCGATTATATTATAGGNNTTATAGGGATAGTAATGTTAATCATAAGTCTACTGATTATATTTAACCCTAACTACTTTGCATTCCTTGCAGCAATCATTTTATACATTGCAGGAATTTTCATAATGATTATCGGTCTTATCTCACTAATCAACAATCGTCAATCAAAATACGGTTTCTATATTGGAATTACCGGAATTGTATTAGGTATTGTCTATATAATTCTCGGAACATACATAAAGGACCCATTGATTTTAGGTACATTGATTGGTATCTGGCTGATAATAACCGGAGCGTTGAGAGTATTGGATGGTTAACCCCATCAACTTTTTTTGGTGATTGAATGATAGCTATAAGTGCGGATTTTGATCCTGTCCATATAGGCCATGAAAAACTTATTGAAGAAGGTCGAAAGCTGGCTGATGAAAAGGACAGTGAACTTGCAGTTTATTTGAATAAAGGATATAGTGCAAATCATGCCCCATTTTTTCTAGATTATGATGCCCGTCGTGAGATTGTTATGGATTTAGGTGCTGATAAGGTGATTCCATTTGAAAATCTTCATCATCGCCTGATTCTGTCTTATAGTGTTCCCATAAGACTTTCAAAGATGATTAATGACGGTGTTACAGACTACATTACCGCAGCCAACATTTCCCTTGATGAAATAGCTACAAAGGCTGAAAGATTCATTAGACAGGGAAACTTTGTTGGGATGCCTAAAAACTATCCCAACCGTAATGAAATCAGATGGTATGCGATAAATGAATTTTTAGGTTCAAAGGTAAATTTTCATGTCATAAAGGAAGTTTCTAAAGGAGGAAAGGTTTCTGGACGTTTGATTAGACAGTCAATTATTGATAATGGGATGAGACTTGATGGTCAGGTTCGTTCTGTTCTTCCCAAGGTAACTGCTGAAGTTCTGGAACGTGAAATAGCTCTCGGCAAGGTTCCAGGTACAAGAGACCATTCTAAAATATACAATACATTGAATACAACTTCCCGTGGAAATCTCTCAAAGATTGCATACCTTACAAGCAATGCAATCAATGAGATTATTAAAAAAAGGATCTACAGTGATGAGGAGACAATTTGGGCAGCATTCAGAAAGGCCAATTACGGTCCTGTCATGACCCGTCTTGCAATAAGTGCCATTGAGGAGGGTGTAACCAAACAGGAAGTAATGGAACTGATGAAGAATTATGAAAAAAAAGGTGTGATTCCAGACAATCAGAGCGTTTCACATGTGATAAAGCGTGCATGGTATGTTGCAAACAGCGATCTTGATTCATCAAAGGCAAATGAGAAATTCCGTTCTGGGAAAATTAAGGTGGATGCTCCCTTAGTAATTCATGCAGGGCTGAACCTTAGAAAATTTGAAGCGAAAATTATGAGGGAAAACGAGAATGCAGATGTTTATGTTGATAAGAATGGGAAGGTATCCATTCAGATGAAAATTGACGGCAAAAAAATAAAGACAGCCCTCAGACTACCTTCCAATGAGGTTACATATATCAGATATATTCTTGATTCCAATTTCATTCCCCTTAAGGGAACCACTGAGAAAGTCGGAAAGGGATATAAGATAAGGCTAGATATTGGATAGCTTTTTAATTGTGGCCCTGACCATTTCCATGTCTTCCTCTGAGAAGTATTCAAGAATTTCCATCATCTCTTCTTTTTTTCTTTTTGAACTGTTTTTTGTGTTCTCAATTCTTGAGATTGCAGATTTCCTGAAGTTTTCCCCCTCGCTGATTGCAATTGTATCCAAAAGCTCCTCTTGGAGATTATGCCTTTCGGCTATTGCCATAGCTTCAATTAGGACTGCTGAAACGGATTTCGTATAGATACTTCTAAGTAGCTTGAGTCTAGAGGCATCACCAACATTTTTTGAGATTATTTTTATTTTGAGGTACTTTTCAAGAAATTTCAGCCCCTCTGCTCTTTCCCCTGCCAGAAACAGTGTAAAGTCATTGTTTATCCCTCCGATGATGGCTGAGTCNNGTCAATTGCTGTGGTTGGAGAGATGTTGTTCAAATCCAGATATGTTCCCCTGCATAGTTTTCCATATCTTCTTGAATTTTCTAAACTTTGCTTGGGGGAGGTGGCGGATATCAGAATGTCTGATTGGGTAGCTACCTCTTCAAAGGATTCCATAACTTCCACATTAGAGTTTTTTATATTTTCCACTGTCTTTTGGGACCTTCCTTCAGTTGAGCTAATCAACC
>DAII01000116.1:5283-5434 GCA_002496065.1 Methanobrevibacter sp. UBA586 | reverse complement strand
ATGATGATTACCATTGGAATAATGATTTTCATTCCAATACTTGTTGATTTAATCTACTTGGAATTCAACTGTTTAGGTTATATTGTAGCTGGGTCAATTTCTATTATTGCAGGATTTGTTTTTGATAAGGGATTTAGGAAATACCGTAAGA
>DAII01000116.1:3489-5257 GCA_002496065.1 Methanobrevibacter sp. UBA586 | reverse complement strand
GAGGAGTTGCCCTTACAATGGTCACTCACCTCGATTATCTTTCCAGCGTTTTTGAAAATATGTCTGCCTTAACAGGTACTGGAATAACCATGTTTATGGACGTTGAAATATTGCCTTTCTCAGCATTGTTTTTAAGAGCACTTGAACAGTGGGTAGGCGATTTAGGAGTAATCGTTCTCGTTATAGCTGTTATGACACGTCCTGGAACAGCATCAGCTAACCTATATAAATCCGAAGCTCGTGAAGAACGTTTGGAACCCAGTATCAAAAGCACCCTCAAAAAAACAATTACTATCTATGGGATATATACCATAGCAGGAATAATACTTTATCTTATTGCAGNNTGTTTTACTTCAATTTCAACTGGAGGAATGTCTATAAAAAACCTGAACATGGGTTTTTACAACAACTATCTAATCTATATTATAACCATGATTCTGATGGTATTAGGGGCTACAAGTTTTACAGTTCATTATAAAATCATCAAAACTCGTGGAAAAGCCCTTATTAAAGATTTGCAGTTTCAGATAATGTTAATAATCATTGCAGTGGTGTTTATACTAATTATCATCACAAGCAAAATCATGCCGATGCAAATACTTTTTACAACGGTCTCAGCAATCACAACAACAGGAGCTGCCGTAGAATCCATTACTGCATTTAAAGCTTGGCCGGCATTCCCTCTAATTACAATTATGACCTGTATGTTGATAGGTGGTTCAAACGGATCCACCGTAGGTTCAATCAAACTGGTTAGAATCATAACCTTCTTTAAAGGAGTATACAATCATCTAAAAGAAATCATGTCTCCTGATGGCAGGATTGTTGTAACAAAAATATCAGGTCAGGTGATACCTGAAAAGGCCGTAGGAGAAAGTGGAATATTCATTACATTATTTATGGTCTTTATTCTTATTGGATGGTCGATTTTCTGTGCATTCGGTTATGATCCTTTCCATAGTCTATTTGGAGTGGTTTCACTTCAGGGTAACAACGGTTTGGATTTGGGAATAATCAACTATAATCTCCATTGGATTCTAAAAATAGTTTCCATCTTCCACATGTGGATTGGAAGACTTGAAATATTCCCTGTTCTGGTATTATTAAAAACACTATTTGAAATACTTAAAAGATAATGCCAATTATTAGAAAGATTTAAAACAAACATTATATATAAATAATATAATTATTTAGAGGGATTATAAATGTATGTTATTATAATGGGTGCGGGTCGTGTTGGACTTTCACTTGCAAATTTATTGATTGAAGATGGTTATGACATTACTGTAATCGACAGTAATGAAGAGTTACNNCTGCATTGGTAATATGTGGTAATGGAACCAATTCTAAGCTATTAGAAGAGGTAAACATTGATGAAGCTGATTTTTTCGTTGCAACAACCGGTAACGACGAAGCAAATCTTCTATCCTGCATTATTGTTAAAAAATACAATGTTCCAAACATAATTGCAAGGGTAAGTAACCCAGACAATGAAGAAGCATTTATGGAAGTTGGAATCGACAATGTAATAAGTCCTGAAAGAACAGCATCAGGCTTTTTAGAAAAGCGNNCGAATGTAGCTGACCTGATAACCCTTGGAGAAGGAAATGCAGAAATCTTAGATATGACCGTAACAAACGATAAGGTCATAGGTAAAAAAATATCAGAAATATCTCCAACTAAAGACTATATTATAATAGCTACCTATCCCAATGGGCAATTAATGATTCCACAAAATGACACTGTCCTATCAAGAGTAGAAAAAATC
>DAII01000116.1:3274-3457 GCA_002496065.1 Methanobrevibacter sp. UBA586 | reverse complement strand
TTTAATTTTACATGAAATTACGGAAAGATGCCTCAATATGAGCATCTCCGTCTCCCTCAACAACCGGACCATGACCTGGAAGAAGGTTAACAACTCCTAATTTTCTTAATTTATCAACCGATTCCTTCATGTCATCATAGTTTCCACCTATATCCATTCTTCCTATTCCCCCCTGTGCGAAAA
>DAII01000116.1:2505-3214 GCA_002496065.1 Methanobrevibacter sp. UBA586 | reverse complement strand
TTTTGTCTCCTTCCTTCAGCTCAATGTCAACATCATGACGTTCAATTTCATGTCCAAAAAGGTCACAGCAAGTATTTGAGTCTGAATCGCTTTTAACAGCATTGGAATCAAATTCCCCAATAGCTATTTTTGCATTTGGAAAATCCTTGTTTCCTCCTACATGATCATAGTGGCAGTGAGTATTGACAATAAGTTTAATATCTTCAGGTTCTATTCCATTTTCCCTAAGTTTGGAATATAAATAATCAGTGTACTGTCCTGTTCCTGTATCCACCAATATTTCATTGTCAATTACAAAATAATTTGAATCGTTAGCGATTCCTGGAATAAAAATAACATCATCAATAATCATGAAATAAAATATAAAAAAAGTAGTATATAAAAAGTGGGGTCACAGGGATTTGAACCCCGATCCTGGGATTTCTCTTGCCTCAGTACTCCAATTGTTCATCACAACAGGATACTGTTCAGTTACGCGTATTTTCTTCAAAGACAACTGGAGTCCCAGATGATGCCTGGTTACACTATAACCCCTTACCTATATAAAAAGTAACAAANNAGAACTCCCGTGTAATTGGTCTGCAGCCAACCGCTTCGCCTCTAAGCTATCTTGGCAAGTTAATATTATATTACTTTTACATCATATATAAATATTACTATTTTAGAATAAACAGGGAAATTAATCGAATTTCATTTGTTTATCTATACC
>DAII01000116.1:0-2472 GCA_002496065.1 Methanobrevibacter sp. UBA586 | reverse complement strand
TTGTTCTTCTTAGTTCTCTCTACGTCCTTTGGTTCTAAAAACAACCATTTCGTATACTTAAATTTTACACCAATATAACATTTAGCTCCAAATTTATCAGAAAATTCATGCAAATCATTAATTTGAGGATAGTCAATATATATTCTGTCTTTTGTAGTTGTTTTAACCTCAATAGCCAGATATATCTCACCATTTCCTGCTATAACATCAGGTAATGGTTTTTTAGTTGCTCCTCCAGATGCAGGTGCTCTCATAGCTGCAAAATCTCTTTCCCATAATTTATGAACTAAATCTCTTTCTTCAGCTGAACCTTTTTTCGCCAAGTTAACACCATTATAATCTTTATAGAATAGTATATTAAATAATTATGTTAGAGTAAATGAAAAGTAATAATAAAAAAATAGTTTTATAAATGGGGCCGGGGCCGAGATTTGAACCCGAGTCACAGGATCCACAGTCCCGTAGGATGACCGCCTACCCTACCCCGGCAGACAAAATANNAGCGGGAGCAGGGATTCGAACCCTGGAAGACCTGTGTCAACAGGTCCTAAGCCTGTCCCCTTTGGCCTCTCGGGCACCCCCGCTTATGAACGAAAGGATACTATAGAAACCACTAAATTTAACAAGATTTTTATAAAAATGCTCCGGCCGGGATTCGAACCCGAGTCTTCGGCTCGAAAGGCCGAAATGATTGGCCGGACTACACCACCGGAGCATATGAACAAACAAAATAAATTTTAAAATGGGCCCAATGGGGTTCGAACCCATGGCCTTCCGGTTATGAGCCGGACGCTCTACCTGGCTAAGCTATGGGCCCAAAAGCGCCATCGACAGGACTCGAACCTGTGACCAATCGGAGAACAGCCGAACGCTCTACCTACTGAGCTACGATGGCATGAGATACCCACTTAACCAAATAAATAACCCATGTTTAAAATTCAAAGACTTTAAACAGTAATTAATAGTTTATAATCACTACTATATAAAGCTTTTGATTTTAATTGTCATATGTTACATTTAATGGTAACATACAAGCATCTAATAATAGATTGTATGAACTGATATATAACTTTAACTATTTAAGAGTAGAAAACATAATAATATTACTGATTGTTATGAGTCTCGAATTATTTGATTTAATAAAAAAAGCCAATAACATCACATTAAAAAATCATGGCGATGTTGTTAGTCTTGAAAGGGCCGTGTTTCTTTCTTGGTGGTGCGACAAAGGAGATTGTGCTTTTTGCTATATGAGCACTCAAAAAAATAAAATAAAAAATCCTTCAAAAGCTAGGAGAAAGATTCCGAACATCTACGCTGAAGCCGAAATGTGCAGAAGATTGGACTGGAACATTGAATTTTTATCTGGAGGATATGAATCCTTTACAACATTAGAAATAAAAGAAATAGCTACAAACATAAAAAACATAATGGGAGAAGGTGTTTGGCTAAATACTGGAATTACCGAAGAGCTTGAAGAGTATGGAAGTGAAATAAAAGGAATAACTGGTGCTGTGGAGGTAGTTAATCCAAAGCTCCATGATGAAATCTGCCCTTCAAAAAGCCTTGCAGACATAAGCAGAATGTTGGAAAAGGCAGGAGATATAGGATTTAAAAAAGCAATTACAATAATATTAGGACTTGGAGAAACACTTGAAGATGTTGAATATCTTATAGATTATATCAAAACATATGATATTGATCGTGTTATATTCTATTCACTAAATCCCCATAAAGAAACAATATACGCCGAAAGTTCACCCCCTGCTTCACTTTACTATGCAGAAGTAGTTGCCCGAATAAGAGTAGAATTTCCCAAGCTGGAGATTATTTGCGGAACATGGATGGATAACTTGGCAAATATTGGAATTCTCATATTAAGTGGAGCTACTGGAATCACCAAATTCCCATTATTCAAGATGTTTGGAACCAAATACGGCAAACGTGTGGAGGAAGAGATAAAAGCTTCAAACCGCCAGATAAAAGGTACCTTTACAGACAAATCAATGTTAGGTCCTGAAAAAAGTAATATAAATCCCGAATGGGATAAATTTATAAAAAGATATGTTAAAGAGTCTCTTAAAAACAAATATTAGAATGAGACTTCAATAGTGTTGGAACTTATTGTGAACGTATCGTTTTTTATAGTAAATGTTAGAGATGGTGCACTGATTAAAAAAGGATTTGAAATAGTCGCATCCTCTCCAAAATCTTCTTTAAAAGCTTCAATGGATGGTATATTAAACTTAAATGAAAATTTGGCTTTGCTGTGAGCTGCAACAGTTCCAAAGTCATGGACCATGTTTTGTGAAACTCCCTTAGCTTTTTCCAAATCAAACTCAGAATCATTAACAACATTCCAAGTTATTTCTATTTCATCGATACCTTCAACTTTTTTTGATGCTTCCTGATAAAACATAATTTTGGATTTCGGCATGTAAATCACCTTTAAGAAATATTTATTAATAAATT